>JBDTVX010000118.1:0-14050 GCA_040007015.1 Ferruginibacter sp.
CTTATTTGCATTACAATGGAAGCGCCGCCATATACAGGTTCCACGCTTAAGCCTTTTACATGCTTTTTAAAATGCATTAGATCATTACAGATCTGTATACATAATTCCCTTGTGGGGCATACGATCAATGCCTGGGGGTATTTTTGATTGGTATCAATTAACTGTAATAAGGGTAAACCAAAAGCGGCAGTTTTACCGGTGCCGGTTTGTGCCAAACCTACAAAATCTGTAGTTCCTGATAATAAAACGGGGATAGCTTTATCCTGGATGGGGGTGGGAATTTCAAATCCCATTTCTGTAATCGCCCGTACTAATTGTTCGTTTAAGCCTAAGGCTTCAAATGCATTCATGTAATTTTTTTTTGTTTACATGATATGCTATTTCCTGTTGTGGCGATACTTAATTCCTGATTTTAAAAGTCAAAGTAAATACTAATTTCAACAGCCTTTGGGGCACTTCATGCAATACTCGTTATAAATAATTTGCAAAAGTAATGGTTTTTAGCCATATAACGCAATTAAAGAGGAACTGTGGTCAAATATAAATACATCCTGCACGTTATGGGTTAAACTAAATTTATTATTACCTGTCTAATTGCTTTAATTCACTGCTTAATATATTTACATGCGTAAAATATTTTACCTGCTTATTTTTATAATGCTCTTTACCTGCAGGGATTATGCACAAACAAGACCTGCTACCAGGCTGTCCGAAAAGGATTCCCTGGAAATATTGAGCCAGTTAATCAGCCTGCTTGATACAGCGACCAGGCCTTTTAGTTATGTAATTGCCAATATTGGCATCGGTAACCGGCTTTTTAGCATTAACAACTATGCTTTAAATGCCACACAAAGTAATACTAACGTTATTATATATTCGCCGTCCATAGGGTATTTTCATAAAAAGGGCTTTGGATTAACCGCGGGCGCCAATCTATTAAATGATGTTACGGGCTTTGGTGCCAGTCAATATTCCGCATCGCCATCATTTGATTTAACCGGGAATAAAAATATAGCTTTCGGCATTTCATACACACATTATTTTGTTAAGAATAAATTCTCCGTATTTTCTTCGCCTATACAAAACGATCTTTTTACTTCTCTTACATATAAAAAAACATGGCTGCGACCTGGTATTGCAGCAGGGTATTCTACGGGTGAGTATAAAGACGTGAAATACAAGGATACGGTTATCGCAAATATAAGCAGGCATTTTTATGATTCGGTGACTTATAAGTTAAAAGCATTTTCGATCATGTTTACAGCCAGTCATCAATTTTTGTGGTATGGTGTTTTGGATAATTCCGATGGGCTGGCTTTTACTTCAACATTAATAGCAAACGCAGGATCCGGAAAAACAGCTATTGGTCATAATACGAATGCCCTTTTGATTTTTAAATTTTTAAACAAAAGAGGAAGAATTCCAAAATTCCAAAATACAAAATTTGAAATGCAATCCCTGGGATTAAACCTTGACCTGGATTATACCATTGGCAGTTTTACATTTGAACCACAACTCTACACGGATTATTATTTGCCCGCCACTGATACGGACGCTAAAAGAATTACCCAGGTCTTTACATTCAATATTGGGTATACTTTTTAGGTTTTGTATTGGTTAACAAATAATTATAAATTTTTTTTTATCGTTGGCATACAACTTGAAACATTTTAAACAAACTCTAAAAACTTAAATTTATGAAAACGAAACTATTAGCTCTTGGTCTTTCCCTCATGATTTTTTCAGCGGCACATTCCCAGGGTTTTCATCTCGGAATAAAAGGCGGCGCCAACATAAATAAACTAACCGGCCAATCTTTTAATGATGAATTTAGTTTTGGTTATCATCTGGGTGGATTTGCGGAAATCGGATTAGGAAAAAAATTTTCCATTCAGCCGGAGGTTGTTTTTAACCAGTTCAAGCAAGACACTACCAGTAGATTTAGTGATGTTTACAAGCTGGACGATGTGTCAAAAATCAAATTAAACTATTTAAGTATTCCTATCCTCCTAAACTATAGGTTGTCAGATTTTCTTTCTTTGCAGGCGGGTCCGCAATTTGGCATATTGATGGATCAAAATGCAAAACTGGTTCAAAATGGCAAGGACGCATTTAAGAAAGGTGACTTTAGTATGTTGGGTGGGATCCAGTTAAAATTTTCCAGCATAAGGATATATGGCCGTTATGCGCTTGGGTTGAGTAATTTGAATGATGTTGATAACCAGGAAAAATGGAAGAGCCAAAGTTTCCAGATCGGTATCGGCCTCGCAATTTTATAGAGTTATTTACGGATGATCGTTGGAATACCGTTTTTATTCCACCTGATCACCGAAGAAGGGAGAGCGGTATACAAATCATCCTGGCGGTGTTGAACGATATAGTCAACACCGTTTTTTATTGCAATATCAATATCAGTAAATACGGCGGGTGGCGGATAACCGGAGATGTTAGCAGAAGTAGAAACGAGCGGTTTACGAAAACGTTTTACCAGGTGCCGGCAGAACGGGTCGTTTACAATCCGGATGCCAATGGTGCCGTCTTCATTTACCAGGTTATCGGCAAGACCGGTAGCACCATCATAAATGACGGTAACAGGTTTCGAAATTCCTTTTATAAAATCAAATATTTGCAGGTCGGGCTGAGTTACATAAGTTAAAATATCTTTTTCATCAGCCAATAGAATGATCATATTTTTATTGGCTGATCTTTTCTTCAGCGCATAAATTTTATCAACCGCTTCAGCATTTGTCGCATCGCAACCAATGCCCCAAATGGTGTCGGTTGGATAAAGAATTAGCCCACCTCCGCTTAATACAAGCAGGCATTGTTCAATATCGTTTGCAAAAGGGACCATATTTTACTATTGTGAAGTTTAAATGTGAATAGTGGAAACGTGAATGATGAAAAGTCAAAAAGCTACATTCACAGCCGCAATCAGCAAAACACAAAACGTAATTACTCATTACTCATTACTCATTATTCATTCATCACTCATTACCTTATTGTACACTTCCATAATACTGTCGGCGTATTTCCCTGTTGAAAATTTTTGCGCCTGCTGAAAACCCTTGCTTCTCAATTCTGCAACCAGCCTGGTATCCGTTGCGACATTCATCATATGTTTTGCAAGCAATTCATAATCTGCCGGTGAAAAATACAAAGCAGCATCTCCCGCAACTTCGGGCATACTGGATGTATTGCTGCAAATAACCGGTAGTCCGCTCCATAAAGCTTCCAGCAACGGGGCGCCAAAGCCTTCAAAAACAGAGGGATAAATCAATGCCAGTGCCTGCTGGTAAATGGCCGGGAAATCAGCCGCCGTTGTAAATGCGCTTTCTTTTGATACCGGCATTTCGTTCAGCAATATTAACCGGTTGGCAATTCCATTTGCCCGCATTAATTTTTTAGCTTCTTCCTTTTCTTTTTTGCCATTGCCAATTACTACCAGCGGGATATCGATTTTATTTTTTAGTAAAACCAATGCTTTACAAACTGCCACCAGGTTTTTTCTTGGCGCGATAGAACTTACAAATAAAAAATAATTGCCCGGCAAATTATACTTTTTTTTTACAACGTCTTTATCTTCTTCCCGGATGGTTTGTTGAAATATGGGGTTACAACTTTGGTAACAAATGAATATTTTTTCAGCCTTTACTCCATATAAATTAATAAGATCATCCCTGGTTTGTTTACTGATGGCGATAATTGCATCAGCCACTTTACAGGCCCGTTTTATTTTCCACCGGTAAACAAAGCGTTCGTCAAAATGATAGGTTTCGGGAAAGCGCTCAAAAATAATATCATGCACGGTTACTACAGTTTTTACACCGGCTCGTTCAATGCGCAAAGGTAATTCATTACTCACTCCATGATATATATCCATCCCGGCATTGTGAATGTCTTTAACGATACCTTTCCGGCGCCACCATCCCGGGAAATTTTTGCCGGTAAAGGTTACGGGAAATATAGCACGTACATTCGCAAAGGCGGTAATATCAAATAAACCGGTTTGTTGAGGGGCAAATAATGTATAATTATTTTTGGGATAATGCCGTGTAAGAATAGCGACCAGGGAACGGATGTAATTTCCCAAACCTGTTTTATTTTGAAAAGCCCTTTTACCATCATAGCCTATATTCATACTGATAGATGCTTAATATTTGCGCAAGATATAGCAAATTTGAAAATTTGAAAATTGCTCAATGTGAAAATGAAACTCCGCATTCAAATTTGCTATTCACGGCTCAACTTTTTCTTTTTGTATCTTGTGCCCGTTTAGTAATTCAGTTGTGCTACAAATACCGGCAGTTATAATCATCATTTATGAAAAAAAATTTAAGGGCCTCTGCATCACTTGTAAGGAGGGGCGGATAAAATAATAGTGATTGATTGCGTCTTCAGAGGTAAAGCTCCCGGTATTGCCAGGCTGTTGCTTTTACAAAAAATAGATCTAAATATATAACCACTATGGAATTACAGGAATTAATACTTGCTGCCTGGAATGACCGGGACCTGTTAAGAGAAACAATATATCTTGAAGCGGTAAGAGATGTTATAGATGAAGTAGATAAAGGGCACCTGCGTACCGCCACACCTACGGACAATGGGCCGGATGCGGATACCACCTGGACTGTAAATGAATGGGTAAAGCAGGCGATACTAATGTATTTTGCCACCCAGCCAATGGAAACGATGGCATTGCCCCCATTTGAATTTTACGATAAAATGAAATTAAAAAGAGGATATGCGCGTCTTGGCGTAAGGGCCGTACCTCATGCAATAGCAAGATATGGCGCTTACCTGGCAAAGAATGTTGTGCTAATGCCCTGTTATGTAAATATTGGCGCCTATGTAGATGAATGTACCATGGTGGATACATGGGCCACGGTTGGCAGCTGCGCACAGATTGGCAAGGGGGTACACCTGAGTGGCGGTGTAGGTATTGGAGGTGTACTGGAGCCGTTGCAGGCATGCCCGGTAATTATAGAAGACGGTTGTTTTATTGGAAGCAGGTGCATTGTAGTGGAAGGGGTAAGGGTTGGAAAAGAAGCGGTACTGGGTGCCAATGTGGTATTGACCCAATCTACAAAGATCATTGACGTAAGTGGCGCTGAACCCATTGAAATGAAGGGAAGGGTACCACCAAGAAGCGTGGTTATCCCGGGCACTTACACCAAAAAATTCCCCGCCGGCGAATTTGGCGTTGGATGCGCATTAATAATCGGCCAGCGTAAAACTTCTACCGATCTTAAAACAAGCCTGAATAATGCTTTAAGGGAATTTAATGTATCGGTATAGCGCCGGCATTATTCTAAAAGTCTGCCTGAATTCCGGGAAGGATGTTATAAAACAAGTATTTTTCTACGATTTTTAAAAACAAATGGTTAACAAATATAATGGATTAGAATCCCCCGGGGGTATGGCGACTAGTAATACTGCCGTACCCATCGCAGGGTTTATTATTGCATTTATAGGATCCATCCTGTTTTCAACAAAGGCGATCATTGTTAAAAAGGCTTTTGCACAAACACATACGGACGCATTGACATTGCTAACGCTCCGTATGGTTTTTTCACTTCCATTTTTCCTGGGCGCCGCTATATTGGCGGGTAATAAAAAGGATAATGTAACACTCACGGCCCGGCATTGGCTTATCATTATAGGGCTTGGGACAATTGGTTATTATCTTAGCAGCCTGTTTGATTTTATAGGGTTGCAATATGTAAGCGCAGGGCTGGAGCGGCTGATTCTTTTTTTATATCCAAGTTTTGTGGTATTGATCAATGGGATTGTATTCAGACAGAAAATATCCGGCATTCAAAAAACGGCGCTTATACTAACTTATTTGGGAATCGGGATCGCCTATTTTGGCGAGTTGAAAATTGATTTTAGCAATCCCGATTTTTTATTGGGTAGCGCATTGATATTTATCTGCGCCATTACCTATTCCATTTATATAGTTGGAAGTGGTAAGATCATTCCCCTGGTGGGTGCCGTTAAATTTACATCATATACAATGCTGGCTGCTACGGCTGGTATTTTTTTACATTTTTTATTAGCAGGGAATTACCGGGATATGCCGGCCGGGGTTTCATTTTGGGGGTATGGATTTTTATTAGCTATCCTGGCCACCGTTATTCCGGGCTTTTTAATTTCTTATGGAATGAAGCGGATCGGTTCAAATAACCTGGCGATCGTATCCAGCGTTGGTCCTGTAAGTACGATTATCCAGGCACATTTTATATTAGGAGAACGGATATTATTTGAGCAGGTAATTGGCACCATACTGGTAATTGCCGGTGTTTTGCTCACCGGGTGGAAGGGCCGCGGACCGGTTGCATAATTGCCACGCGGATTTTTAATTTGCACGATCCGATCAATAGCTATCGGATCAACATAAATAAGCAAGTTTATGGTCAGGTTTTGCGCGGATACGTAATAGTTTTCTATATTTGCAACCCTGAATGAAAAGCCCGGGTGGCGAAATTGGTAGACGCACTGTGTTCAGGTCGCAGCGTTCGCAAGGATGTGCTGGTTCGAATCCAGTCCCGGGCACTTAACTAAAGTGGGTGAAACCCTGTCGAGTACAGCTTGATGGGGTTTTTTCTTTATCATTTAGTAACGGTTTAGTAACGTTTTTGAAAATTTTGCTATTTATTTCTTCAACGCTAAGTACCAAAAAGTTTTTGAGACTACCGAAATTATTTCTTCCTTTTGTTTCCTTTTCTATCCAAACTGCAATTTTACCGGTTTCAATAAACGTGATTATTATAAATCTAAGTCTTTTAAAGCTTCTTGTATTTCCTTTACTTTCCCCATTAAGGTATCTGCTGTTTTACCACTTTCAATACCTTCCCAAACCTCTGGATTTGTTTCCCAATTTTTTAAGTCATCATCAAAATAGTGAAGATATGCCCAGTTGGTATATTGGTTATCGCTACCTATTATCGGAATCAGTTTTTTCGATATTTCATTTTTTAAAGTCGTATACCCTTCTGATTGATAAGTTATTTCCACCCCAATTGAAAAATCCTTAAACCCGGAATCGAATCCAAAACATATTGATGTATTTCTTTTTGAAGGTGAAATTTTAAAATAAAAATATGATTCGCCACCGGTACCCCAATCTTCGTCAACTACGGTTAAGTTATTTGCAAAAGCTTGTGCCTTTAATTGCTCTTTAAGATTTTCCATTTGTCCTGGTCTCTCTTTTTCCAATTTCAACCAATCTTCACCTGGAAATGAATTAAAAATTTGCTTTTGGTGAATTGCTTCTATTATCGTAGAAATTGTTTCAGGTATGCGTTTATTTCTTGCTAACCAACCCGGATGTGCGGACCAAAAAATGTGGGTTTTTGTGCTTTCAATGAAATAATAATCTAAATGATCTGCGATCCTTATTGCCCTGCAACCATAAGATTCAGTTAACCAAGAATCATCTTCTTGCCAACGCAGCACAATAATAATTTTTGGACTAAATACATTTACTAAATATGAGGCTTTCTCAAACACTAAACTAGCCTTTTTCACCTTATTATAATCTTCAATATTTGCGCTTAATCCTCTGTCCGTAATCTCGAAACGTTCGATAGATTCTAAATTGGCCCAAACAAAGCTTTTCAAAATTGCTGGGAATTTGCCGTCTTTAACTTCCCGCCAATCATTTTTATTATAAAAAACGCTTAAAAATTTGAAAATAAATCCCCAGAAATCATTCCCGGAATGGTTATGATATCCATTAGCAAAAATAAATCCTTCCTCTTCGCTAAAATCCTCGTCCCACCACTCTAATACAGCCTTAATGCTTGACTCTCGTACAGCCTTAATGCTTGACTCTTGATAAAGTGAGATAAACTCCTTTAGGTTTACATTTTCTCTTGTTTCCCACCCTACAAAAGCTATTTTATAATTTTCTGGATCATCGTATCCTGCACCATAAACGGGAAGATGGGGAGCAGGCAAGCCTTCAGAATTTACGCCTTTTATTTCCTCTATAAATTGTTTTACTAATGGCGCATATTCCTGGATAAATCGATCTTTAATATTCATATAGATTATTTTACGTCTTTATTTTGATTTTATTTAAAAACTTATTTGTCGACAAATTTTCAATCAATCATTCAAAGTCAAAGTCAAATAGAATGCAAGAGCAATGTTGAATTCCAACGGACACTGTATCGCCGAAACATTATTTGTTCATTTCAATAAGGTTTTAAGCCAATTATCATGCAATAGTCCCCATTTCTTGTTCGAGCTGCCGAGTCTATCAGCTTGTCTAGGATGGCAGAGCGGTATTACACTATATATTTTGTTATTAATTTTAATCTCGTGCCTTTTGCCATACGTATCAGCAGTGGCACCGAATTGAGACAGCTTAGAAAATTGTTTATCGTAGAATCGTAGAAACCAATAAATAGGCAAGTCACCCAAAAGAATAAATTCAGTAGCTTGTGATTTTTCAAGTTCTGCTAAAATTTCCTCTCTTCTTTTAAGTGAATTTAATTCTGATTTATCAAAGTTTGGAACTGTCGCATTTGATAGCCCAAATTCTTTAACAATTTCTTCAGTGTAATTTTTGTCAATTGCCTTTCGTTGTTGCTCATTTACTCTTGAAAAAGGTAATAGGTCGCAAAGCCAGGTTGTAGTTCTATCAAGTCCAAGTGGCGTAAGATATTTTGCGTCAAGTGCTCTTCCCGAGGGGCCATTTAAATTTTTATCGGTTGGAACGGTTAACTTTCCGAGTTGTTTTGGAATGTCGATAGAAGAAATTATACTTTCTGCATTTTCACCATTCCAAAAAATGCAAGGTTCGGTAGCAATTGCTAATGCAGAAACTTTTTGTTTTCCGTTGCTGCCCGTCCATTTTGCGTGAACTGCACTTGCATAAACTCCAAGAACAAATGCCTTTTTTGCTGTTGTGTTGACTTGTTGAACTTTGGTCAATTGTTGTCCAAATGGGAAGTAATAGTTCATAGTTAAGGGGATTTTAGTTCTGAATAGATGTGAAACAATCAACCTACCCATTCAAGGTAGCCCCTTTATTATGATTACGATGAAATATTCTTTACAACCTGTTTTGCCACTATTTTACATGAAAATGAAGATTAAAGCCGTTTACACATGAGAAAAGCACTGAATTTCAGCCGTAAGTTGATGTTTGAAAAGTGGATTTTGCATGTTACAGGGTAATATTTGAGTAGCAAAATAAGTCTGAGGAAAAAAGCACATCTCGTTAGGTTGGTTTAACCTTTGACTTATCAAAATAGAAAGCTTTTGCATCTGTAGGGTAGGATTGCAGAAATAAGTTTAAAGCGATTTTAAAGCATTAAATTTTGGATATCTATTTTAATACGCATATTTCCGTGGCAATTAATAGTAGTATTTAATTTCAGCTTAAAATGCTTTTAAAATATCCAACATTGCCCATTATCTCGAAACCACCGCGTATGATACCTCAAAAATAAAAACCGGAGGGTAAACTCCGGTTCCCATTTATATTTCTATTAATTTGCTTGTGGTGATTTACAGGAGTTTATAATTTTTAAGGTGTCATTTTTTACCGCTTTTTCACGCTTACTCCCACAACACACAAGTTATGACACGTAAATGACACGCGCAATGACACGCGAACTTTGTATATTTGGACAGAATTAAAGTTGTGAGTCTATGAATATCAACTTCGCCAAAAAACTATCCAGGGACAAAACAAAAATTTTCTATGCATTGGAATGGGGCCGGAAGCCTGGGCAGCGAATTACCACTGGCATATTTACTTATGTGAAGCCAAAAGATCAGATCCAGAAAAATCATAACAAAGAAGCGGTAATGATATTGGAAATGAAGCGCTCTCAAATGATTTTGGATAGCCAGGCAATCAACAGTGGCTATATACCCCAGCATAAAATAAAAAATAATTTCCTTGACTATTATGCTGCGTTTGTGAAATTAAATTCACGTAAAGGAAACCGGCACCTTAGTCAAAGTCTTAGCGCTTTTAAATCTTTTATTGGAAAAAATTACATCTCTGCGATAGAGATTAATGAAAACCTGTGCGAAAGATTTAGAAGCTATTTGCTGGGAAAATTGAATGGGGAAACACCTGCAAATTATTTCAGCCGGTTTAAACGTGTATTAGAAGCGGCGAGTAAAGATGGCTATTTCAAAATGAGCCCGGCAATTGAACTGGCATCAAAAGCGAAGTCTAATAAAAAAGTGAAAGATATATTGGAGGCAGATGAGTATAACAAGTTAATGAATACGCCTTGTATAAATTACGAGGTGAAAAAAGCTTTTGTATTTTCATTATACACCGGCTTTAGATGGGTGGATGTAAAACCGTTAAAATGGGAAAATATAAAAACAAACGGCATCGTTAATATAACGCAAAGTAAGACGGGTGAAATGCTCGACCTTCCCATACACCCGGTTGCATTACAAATTCTGGGAGAAAGAAAAGAGGGCTTAATCTTTAAATTACCAACAGCCGACGGAGCAAATAAGTTGCTTGCAAAATGGTGCGATGACGCAGGGCTGGGCAAACATATAACATGGCATTGTGCCCGGCACAGTTTTTCCGTATTATTACAAGATAAAGGAACCGATGTGGCAACGGTTGCCGGAATGCTCGGGCACACGTCGACAAAATATGTGCATAAAACTTACAAGCGCTATCGTAAAACTAACGCGCTGGAAGCTATAAATAAATTGCCAGGCGCTATAATTTAATCTTTCTAACCAATCCTTCAATCTTTGAAGGAGCGCCTGACAGGATAAGATCAAGATCTTCTCTTTTGTAATAGCCATTCAAGTTTTTAAATACTCCGTATTCTTCACACTTTTTCGTTAACTGGGTTCGACCAAGATTGCAATAGATCATTGCTTCTTCGGGCTTTAGATACGGTTTAAAGCATATCGATATTGCCTTCATTACAGTTATGTTATCATACTTCATCATAATCACTTTCACTTTTCATTTATAAAATAACATGCTTATCAAAGGTAATAAAACAGGATAGTGAGTTGGTGACCTATTCAAATTTTGAAGGGGTGGGGTATTACTACGTTTTCAACCTAAACCCACTATCGTAACACTCCTCGCTGCTGATTATCGTTCCGCCGATTACCTATTTCCGAGTTTAATCCCTTATACATCGGATAGCTAAACCATTCGATTCGCTTGTGCCCCCTGAGTAGTTTCCTTCAGCTATTTCGTTATCATATTTCAAGTAAACTTCCATTTGACAGCCTGATCCACAATTTTGCGCAATCCACCATGCACCAGTTTCTCCAAGGTGAAAATATGTCCCGAGATACGAACGTGAACCTCCAGGGAGTGCAGTGAATCCACTACTATTATCAGCATAAGTATTGGGGCTAAGCCAATGCTCTGTCCCAGTTTCTTTCATTTTACCGCCAGCAATGTAATTTGACCCAAAATAATCTATAAAGTTTGTCCATTCCCAAAGAGAAGGGATATGCCAACCTGGTGGCGCTGCAGATAACCCGGCATTCCATTCGTATAATCGTCCATACGTAGCACAATTTTCTAAAAGGTCGTCATAACACCAAGAACCCTCCATCTCATAATTTAGATTCTGTGTCATCCATACTTGATTTCCAATATGTTTGAATTTATAAACTTTTCCATCTCGAGGATCTGTAAAGGTGCTATCGGGAGTATTTTCATAAGATAATTTTAAGTCTCCTGGCACAATAAATTTTTGGAGACCCACTATCCGGAGGCTTACTAGCTGTGGGATGTGAACTTCTACATTTAATATGCATTTTCCATTTTCTGAATCAGGGTTTATATAAATTATAGTATTAGGTTCTAAAATCTCAGGCGGAACAATTCCATTTACCCAGTTACCAGAATCACTCCAATTCCCATCTCCATTAAAGGTGTAAGTAGTTTGTCCGAAGACTGTGTTGGCTGTTCCTAAAAAAAGTACGATGCATAGAGTAAATAAAGATTTCATAAGCTTCATTTTATATTAAGCTTATGGCACAGAGGAAAGGTAATCCAATATCAATTTTGTTAATTTAAACATTTTCCTTAATATTTCAAAATCTGGTAGCAAGAAAAAGGCTGCTAATTACTATTTAAGGAAAGGATAAAATTTTCATTAAGCACTGCCAGATGTTGCATCTTGCTTAATCTGGTTGTGATCTTCTCCGCTTTGCTACGAAACAATAATTTTGAATCAGGGATTTTGATTACGACTCGCACTCGTAACCTCGCGCTGTCATCTTAATATAGTATGATGGTGGTACTTAACGGTCGCGTTTTATTTAGCGCCTATTATAAGTGTATATTCCTAAACATCGCCGGAATAAACATTAATAATTGGAGAAGTGTGACCGGGAGTGTTTTTCTAGCTCATTTTAAATCGCGACAAAAAAAGGTTTTTTGTCTAAAAATGGTTTTTAGCGACAAAATTTGAGAGTAATTGTCGCTATAACTGATATCGCGACAAAAATATAGTATATTTTGTCGCGAAAGGCGTATTTTTGTCGCGAAATGGAAAGCAAGTCAGAAAGTATACAAGAAGAGCTAAAGTTTATTTTAGACTTCCTCAAAAATCATGAGGATGGGAGATCTATTGAAGATATTCAAAGCGAATTCAAACCTGCAATTGACCGCCGGACTTTGCAAAGGCGAATAAAAGAGTTGATTGTGTCAGGAAAAGTGGTGCCTTTAGCCAGGGGGCGTGCGACAAAATATAAGCTGGTAAGAACTGTTGACGCTAAGACCGTAACACAAGAGGCAGGGCTGCTGCCACTATCTAAAGAAGGTAAAGAAATACAGTATGCAATTTCACTGCCTCAACAGCAACGTCAACCTGTGGGCTATAACCGTGCGTTTTTAGAGACATATCAACCAAATACAACCAGCTACCTAACACCTGAAGAAAAGAATAGGTTGGCAGAACTCGGAATAACGGCAAGAATAAATGAGCCAGCCGGAACCTATGCCAAAGAGATTCTTCAACGCCTATTAATAGACCTGTCCTGGAATTCCAGTCGCCTTGAAGGCAATACGTATTCATTACTTGACACCCAAAGATTGATATTTGAGGGAGTATCAGCGGATAACAAGTCTGCAACTGAAGCCCAAATGATACTCAACCACAAAGATGCCATTGAATTTATTGTACAGAATACCGTAGAAATTGGGTTTAACCGTTATACGATATTAAACCTTCATGCGCTGTTATCCAGTAACCTTTTACCGAACCCGGGAGCTTCAGGAAGACTACGCACCTTTGGCATCGGCATTACCAAGTCAGTATATACGCCGCTTGGTATGCCCCAGCTCATCGAGGAAATGTTTGAGCGCATGTTGGAAAAGGCAGCAGAGATAGAAAACGCATTTGAGCAAGCATTCTTTATTATGGTTCAATTACCGTACCTGCAGCCATTTGATGACGTTAACAAACGTGTGTCACGCCTCGCAGCTAACATACCCCTCAACAGAAGAAATTTTGCCCCCTTGTCATTCACGGATGTTCCAAATGAACTCTATGTTCAAGGCCTCCTTGGCGTATATGAGCTTAATAGAATTGAACTTTTAAAAGATGTATTCCTGTGGGCTTATGATCGCTCGGCAAAACAATACGCTGCCCAACGGCAGTCTTTGGGAGACCCCGATCCTTTTCGATTAAAATATCGCGAGGCAATTCGGAATTTAATAACTGAAATAGTCACAGCCGCTATACCAAAAAACATTGCCATAGGTATGATAAAAGTAAGAGCTATTCAATTACCTAAAGAAGATCAGTCAAAATTTGTAGAAGCTGTGGAGACTGAACTCATGAATTTACATGAAGGAAATTTTGCACGGTACATGATAAGGCCGGCAGAATTTAAAGCCTGGCGAGAGGCTTGGAATGAAAAGAAATAAAAGCTGATATTTAATTTCAATAGAGTTTACCTGGATATTAAATATGATTGAACCAGAGTGGGGATTTTTCATGGTAGTCATGGTATCACTACCGTCCTAACGTTTTAAATATTAGTTCTTTGAAAATCTTGATAGATAAGGGTTTCA
>JBDTVX010000119.1:0-14001 GCA_040007015.1 Ferruginibacter sp.
TAACGGTAGCCTCGTTCGCATGTTTGGTGGTGAAATGTAGTTTACTCATTGTATTTATTTTTAAGTGATGCTTTCGCTATCCCGAAAGCTTTTTTAATGGACGGCAAAGGTAAGTGGATGAAATTTGATTTCCTACAAAGTGAGAAAGTATTTTTTACCGGACCTTTGTAAGTATTTGATTTACAGTAATTTTTTCGACCATTTTTTTCTATACCCTGCAAAAGACGGGTCCCGCCAAAAAATTTATTCAACCATTTATGCTTACTGAACTCATTTTCAAGGATCATTTGCAGGGATACCCGTTCTTTTTATCATGAATTCAGTCTCAGGCAAAACGGCTCAATCTTAAAAATTCTATTGGGAGTTTTGTCTTTCCTTCTATTGCAAGGTCTGCCAATATTTCTCCCACCACAGAAACAAATTTAAACCCATGCCCACTGAAGCCGCACGCAATAATTATGCCTCCATCATAACCGGGGAGATGGTCAATCATAAAGTTTTCATCGCTGGTATTGGTATACAGGCAGGTTTTTAAACCGAGGATTTCGCCATTCGCGATTGGAAGATATTTTTTTAAAATAGCGCGTATTTCTTCCTCGTCATTTTTAGTGATCGCCCTGCTTACCGTATCCGGGTCGGTTACCAGGCCCGGGTAGTGGTGCGCTACTTTTAAACCAACTGGCCCGTTAAACCGGTCAGCCGGCAGAATGGGAAACCCGTAATACACCCCGCCTTTTTCTTCCGGTGCCAGCATCCAGCAAGGGAAATTTTGCAGCATAAATGACTCCTCTTTTCCAGGTTTCATCCAGGCAATTATTTGCCTGGTAACATGAAGACTATTTTCCAGGTGCGGAATTATTTTGCCCGTCCATGCTCCTGCTGTGATGATTAGTTTTTTACAGGAATACGTGTTTTTAACTGTAACAACTTTGATATTGCCGTTTTCTTTTTTCCATCCAATTACTTTTTCTTTTGTTCTGATAGCTGCTCCTTTTTTTATTGCTGCTTCTATATAGGTTAAGATGGCTCTTTCCGGTGTAATAAAGCCTGCATCCGGTTCAAGAAAACTGGTAAACCCGGCGGGAAGTTTGAATTGTGGAAATTTCTTTACTGATTCCTCAATACTGAGGCCGTTCAAGTGAATATTGTATAAGGCCGCAGCCAGCTTTGAGCCTTTGATAAGCGGATGATCAGGATTTCCATGATAGAGCAATCCTGTTTTAAAATATAATTTTGAACCCGTTTGATTTTCCAGTTGCAGCCAGTTGTCATAAGCACGGTTCAGCAGCGGCACATAATCAGGACTTTCAAAATAGGCCCTGCGTATAATGCGGCTCTGGCCACCATACGAACCCAGCTCATGCGGAATATCAAATTGTTCAAGCCCCAATACTTTGTAATTCCGTTGCGCCAGGAAATAACAGGCTGAAGAACCCATTGAACCAACACCGGTTACAATAACGTCATAACTACTAATTGGCTGCATAAAAAGAATATTTTTCCCGGAATTTTTGATTCACAGTCCTGTTAATTCTGAGATTGAGCGTCAAAATAAATAGAGTTTACCTGCACCCATACAATTGCTGTTTCATAATAATGAGCGCAATAGATAATTTTATACTTATTGATTTATTGGTCATATTTATTCTTCCGGATTTTATTGTAAAATTTATTTATGAACCCGCTTTAAAAATAAATGTAAAATAAAAAAACTGGTGTTTAAAAGTTTATTTTCAGAAAAGCAAACAGGATAGCGATTAACCGTGATATGGTATACGCTGACGGGAAGTCATCCTATCTTTCAAAGGTTGGATGACTTCCTGCACGCAGATGATTAACTGAGCAATGTAGGAAATAGTGCACTAAAAAAGAGGCCACTAAATTGTGACCTCTTCATTCATAATGAACTGCTATACCATAATCCGGATACCATTGCCGGCCGGGTTATGTTTTACTGCGTTTTTAATGCTTTTTGAGGGTATAAGTATAATTCCCTGCCAAACCGATATCCAATGTGATTGTGTAGTTACCTGCCTGTGCAACTACAATATTGCTTCCATCATAATTGGGTATATTATCAGCATTGCTATCACCAAAATTTATCCCCCAGTCATTATTGGCCCTAAACTTCATTTCACCTGCAGAAAGATTTGCAGTTACTGTCCAGGTACCATCCCCGGCATTAAAAGCCATCGCCGTAGAATTATCCCATCCGCCGGGGGTAGCATTTCCAATTATTCCCCAGGTATCGATTTTGATTGCAGAAAAAGTTTTTGCTACCGTATTTGCCCTAAGTAAATAAACACCTGCGGCCCCGGTAAAAGATATATTACCTCCGGGACTTGCAAGGGTACCAACGCCCGAACCAGATCCATAATCACCCGCACTCCAGTCATTTCCTTTTACCATTTTAAATTCATGCACGGGGCCATCTACGAAATTAATATAGCCTTCGTAACCAGTGCCGGGTGTTGCTGAAGCATCTACTATCTGCGGTGCGGTACCCGGGCTCCAGCCCTGGAAATTGCCGGCAACCCACAAGGCATTTGGATAAGTGTATGTCTTTACATCCCTGTAAGGCGTGATGGTAAGGTTTACCACATTAGAATAAATAGGTGCTGCAGCATCGCCAATGGATGCTTTTACCCTGATTTGAATGCCGGAGGGCGTACCGGATTTCACGATGTTAAGCAAGGCCCTGTTGAGCTCTATAACGGTTAGTGTTTTACTAAGGTTGGTGCCTGCCGCCAGTATGGTGGTTGAATCGGCGTTGCTGGAAAAATTAGCATCGGCCCGTGAAACCTGTATGGTATAGGTGATTGCGGCAGGATAACCGAACAAGGCTTTTGTCCAGCTGAATGCAATGCCCAAATCGGCTGCATTAGGCTGTAATAAAACGAGCGAACTACTGTTAACCGTCAGGTTTACACTGCTTGTTGAAGGATCAACAATATTTTTTGTAGGTATTATGGCGGCTTCTTTTTTGCAGGACCAAACCAACGCCGATGCTGCGAGGAGGAGGAATAATTTATTTAATAACTTTTTCATATCAGACTTATTTATAATTATACTTACTTAATTCCTGGTTAGTTTAATACCCGGGGTTTTGTACCAAATTAGGATTCGCGCTAAGATCGATTGAGGGTATTGGAAATAATTTAAAATGATCATCCACGGCAGTTCCGTTTGCAACTCCTCCTTTCCACGCCCACAAATAAGCACTGTTGGTAAACATGTTAAAGCGAATCAGATCTGTTCTTCTTAAACATTCCCAAAATAATTCCCTGCCTCTTTCTTTTATAATGTAAGGAAGGGTTAATTCAGCGAAAGTATTTGCATTGGGATCATTTGGCCGGGCCCTCACGGCGAGCTTATTCAAATAAGAGAGGGCAGTAGTATTATCACCACCTGTTCCTCCACGGGCAACTGCCTCTGCATAATTTAAATAAACTTCTCCCAGCCTGAATATTGGGAAATCAATATCAACCCAGTTACCGTCCGAAAGTGTATGAGGACCTATCGCCCCGCTTCTTGTTACATTTCTGAACTTAGTGGATGAATAACCGTCCTTCGATTCATCCAGCAAATGAGTCATGATCAAATTCTGTCCTGCAGTGTAAAACTGGCCCCGGATATCGTTATTGTCAAATAAACCAACAAATTGTTGGGTAATTCTTATACAGCCCCAGTTTCCATTTGTTCCTGAAATACTTCCCGGTACCCCGGCAGGGCCATGAGCAAGAACAGTGGTACCTCCCCAGTTTTGAGTATAGGTGCCATCGTACCTTATCGTGAATATAAATTCATCGGTATTTAAATCATTATCCGCCAGCATCAATTCTTTATAATTTGGATGCAGGGTATAACCGGCCTGGGTGATCTTATTACAGTAAGTGATCGCATCGGTATATCTTGCCGTTCCGGTATAAACCTCCGCATTTAAGTACATGCGTGATAGCAGGGCCCAGGCAGCAGCCTGGTCGGCCCGGCCATATTCGTTTGCTTTGGGCGCTGCCAGGTCTGCGTCAATTGCTTTCAATTCGCTTTCCAGGTAAGTAAATAAATCCTTGCGTAAAATTTGTTTTGGAAGCCCGATACCAATCTGGTCTTCTTCTGTAACCAAAGGAGGATTTGCAAATAAGTCCATCAAAATCCAATATTGATACGCTCTTAAAAAACGGGCCTCTGTTTTATATTTGCGAATGCTGTCTGCCGATGCGCCCGTGATGCCTCTTTTACTTAAATTATCATCGGACGACTGCCTGATAAAATCATTGCATAAAGTGATCTGGAAAAAACTACGGTAGTATACTCCCGCCACTGTTTGATTTGCTGCCGACCATGCTAACTGGTGAATATCCAGCGGATCGGTATTATTATGATAGGTCCAGCCAGCTTCGTCTGTTGATAAAGACTGTAGATACCAAAGCCCTCTTAAAAAATCAGAGTTCCCTTCATCGGAAATGATTTGGGAAGGGATATCAGGGTTTCCCGCAGGCCCCTGGTTACCGGTTAAGGCCATTGCAGCATACAATTTTGCAAAAGCCTGTTTATACCCCCCGGAAGTTGAATATACCTGGTCTGCTGTAATATCATTGGTTGGCACCAAATCGAGTTTTTTAGTACAGGATGCAAGGATACCAACCAATAAAAAAGAAGGAAGTATCGCTTTTAAAATAATATTTTTCATATAGTATTTTTATAATTTAAATACATTTTTTTTAAAATAAAAGGTTCAAACCTAAAGAATAAACACGCGGGCGGGGATAATTATTATTGTCAACCCCGTTCCCGATCTCCGGATCCAGGCCTTTGTATTTAGTAATTACAAAAACATTCTGAACGCTGAAAGTTGCGCGCAACAATGCCTTGTTATTTACTATCTTACCAAAATCATATCCCACATTCAGGTTATCCATTCTTAAGAATGAAGCATTTTCTATGTAATAATCACTAAGCAATTGCTTATCTGAATTGCCTTCAAAAAAAGTGGTCAAATAATTAGTGGAAGCATTGCCTATAATAGTTCCCCCGATGATTTGATTCAATCTTCCGTTATTGCTGAATATATTGTTATAAACATAGTTGTTAAAGCTGGCCCGCAATACAAATCCAGCGCTCAATTTTTTGTAAGAAAAATTGGTACTAAAGCCAAGGAACAGGTTGGGATCCGCACGTCTTCCTTTGTACTTATCATTTTCATTGATGATACCGTCACCGTTTTGATCTACAAAAACTCCTTCAAGCGGCTTGCCTGATTTATCATACACCTGCTGGTAAAGGTAAAATGTATTTTTACTGCTTCCCACCGCGTTAAGAAACGCGAAACCCTGTGCCCCGTTGATATTTGTACTGGGGAAACCAATATAGTTAGGATCATCAGGTAATACGGTTAGGTTAGTGATGGAATTTTTATTGTAGGTCAGGTTGAAATTCGCATCCCAGCTTGCATCGCTTGCTTTTATCACTTGTGTATTAAGATTAAATTCTACTCCTTTATTTTCCATGCTTCCCACATTAGCTAATATGTAAGCAGAAAAATTAGTGCCGGCCGGCTGCGGTATACTGTTTAAGAGATTCTTTGTCTTCTTAAGATAAAAATCCACGCTACCTGAGATCCTGTTATTGAATAAGCCATAATCCAAAGCAATATTTGTGGTGGCTGTTTCCTCCCATTTCCTGTTAGCATAGAACCCACCCGGCCGGAATCCCTGGTAATAGGTATCGCCAAAGTAATAACTACCGCCAACAGTACTCAAAGAATAATATGACAGGTAATCATAGTTGCCGATACCGTCCTGCTGACCGGTAATACCATAGCCTAATCTTAGCTTAAGATCCGATACGGTATTGCTGCGCTTTAAAAAACTTTCTTCTTTTATTTTCCATGCCAGCGCTACAGAGGGGAAAGTACCCCACCTGAAATTGGGTGCAAACCTAGATGATCCATCTCGGCGTATGGTACCCGTTAATAGATACTTGTCATTAAAAGTATAATTCGCTCTTCCGAAGAAAGAGATCAGGTTATGCTCCGGTTTATTAAATGGATGGGTAGAATCCCCATCTGTTACATATTTGCCGTGCGCATCATAAGTTTTATAACTGTAGTAAGTGCTCAGATAATGATTGTAAGAATAACCTGCCACCACATCTACCCTGCTTTTGATCGATTGAATATCTTTTACATAATTCAGGTAAAACTCCACTAAAGTATTTGCCTTGCTGTTTTTACTCTGTTTTGAATAGCCGCTGGTGGTATAGTTTGCAGCAGCACTGTCGGAAATAAAAACCGATCCGGTTGACCTGGCAACATCATATCCTAAATTAAGATTGGCATGCAAATCGGGAAAGAAATGGAGTTTATAATCCAATTGAATATTCCCAATACTTCTTTCGGGGGAAGCTTTATCCACTTTCTGATTTAAAAGCCCCAAAGGATTTCTCCCTGCGTTAATGTTTAATTTACCTGAAATGGTGTCTATCCATTCATAGTAGCCGCCATATCTTGGGCTGTTAACAGTTACAGGTTTGGTAGGATCAAAACTGATGGCCCCTCCAATGGCCCCGCTTTCTGCAAACCGCACTTTTTCCATACTTCCCTTTAAATTGATGTCAATTTTTAAATGGTTATCAAAAAGTACGGGGTTAATCGCAATTGCAAGAGAATTTTTCTGCAGGTTATCGGTTCTTAAAATACCGGTTTGATTCATGTAACCTATCGATACGCGGTAAGGAAGATTCTTGATACCGCCGGTTATACTAATATTATTATCTGTGGAAAATGCGTTTTGATAAATTTGATCCTGCCAGTTTGTGTTAACATTCCCAAGCATATTTTTTTGAGTTGCTGTTCCGTTTTCATTTACAATGCTGCGCAGTTGATCACCACTTAAAACGCCGATTTCTTTCGTAATTTTTGAAATTGAATTAACCGTGCTGAAATTAACTTTAAGCGCACCGCTTCTTCCTTTTTTGGTGGTAATAATAATAACGCCATTGGAAGCCCTTGTACCATAAATGGCGGCGGCCGATGCATCTTTTAAAACAGTAAAAGTTTCTATATCATTTGAATTTATAAAACTTAAAGGATTTGCAGCGCCGGGGATCTGGTCGTTGTCCAGGGGCACACCATCAATTACAATCAATGGATCATTGCTTGCATTTAAAGAAGATCCGCCACGGATCCTGATGGTACTTCCGCTACCCGGGCGGCCATCGTTGGAAATAATTGAAACCCCCGATACTTTACCTGCGATCATTTGCTCAGGCGTACTGATGACTCCCTTTTGAAAATCTTTTGCCGAAACGGTAGCGATTGAACCTGTTAAATCCTTTTTCCTGGTGGTACCATAACCTACAACCACTACTTCATTTAACTGCTGGCTGCTTCCAACAAGGCTCACACCAACTGTTCCGCCGGTGGCCGGTAATTCCTGGTTTGTAAATCCTATGGAGGAAAACACCAACGTGCGGTTACCGGAAGGAGTGGTAATTCTAAAACTACCATCGCTGAGTGTTTGCGTGGAGGATTGGGTTCCCTTAACTGTAACCGTTACACCCTGCAGCGGCGACCCATCCCTTGAATCGGTGACTTTACCGGTAACTACATTTTGCGCAATCCCTGCAACTGACAGTAACAGGAGCGCAATGGTTTGCATGTAAAATGTGCAAAATTTTTGCATGTGCTTTTTCATCTCGTAATTTTTCTTTTTAATGGCCGGGGAAATATTCGCAAAAATGTGGGGAGTAAGAACGGATCTTTTTACAGTAGGTAAAAAGCAGGTCATCTTATAAGCAGGCATTTTCGTTTTATTTCAAATAGCAACCATTATCGTTGTGTAAAATAAAGGTTTTTAATAATGTGTATTTTTTACACGATTAAATGTGTAATAATTACACAATATACGTCTTTTTTAGTTAATCGGGATAATTGTTTAAAAAAGTTTCTTGGGAGAAAAAATTACTATTCAACCGGCATTCTTTAAAACAATCACGACCTGAAGATGACAATAAATGGAACACTTTCGCTGCACTCAATAAATAAAACAATTAGCCATTTTGGGGCTAAAAATCAATACCCACCCACTTTTTCTTTCTCTTTTCATACTTTTCATAATTAAATTTGTACAATTTACCCGGGCGGTGCGGCACATCCTGCTCCATTTCATTGAGGTCTATCAATAAATCCATGGAGAAGAATTTTTTTCTGAAATTCCGCCGGTCCATTTTTATATCCAGTATTGCTTCATACAAAAACTGAAGTTCCCTTAAGGAGAATTTTTTTGGTAATAAATTAAAGCCCAAAGGATGCTCCTGTACCCTTTTTTGCAATTGTTTTAAACAGGTATCAAATATTTGCTGGTGATCAAAGGCAAGGCCGGCAATATTTTTTATATCATGCCAGTGAAGTTCATTGTCTAAAATATTAAGCTTATGGTGCTCAATATTGATCAGCGAACAGTAGGCTACCGTAACTACCCTCCCTGCCGGATGCCGGTTTACTGTTCCAAATGTGCTTACCTGCTCAAGGTACACATCACTCAGTCCTGTCCTTTGTTTTAAAATTCTGTAGGCCGCCGCATCAAGATCTTCATTTGGAAAAACCAGGTCGCCTAATAATGACCATTTGCCTATAAACTTTTTAAGATCACTCCTGATAAGTAATACTTTTAATTTGGATTCATCAAAACCAAATATGATGCAATCTACAGATAAGGCAATCCGGTTGGTATTTTCTACTTCAGACTGGATTACCTGTAATGTTTTAATTCCTTTAACGGGTGTTGTTTTTTCTGCTGTTATCATGGCATATTCGATTTATTGATATGTAAGATTGAGTGGTATTCTAAAATTTTTACCCGCAACAACATTGAATTTGGCGCCCGGCCCAATTACCTGGGTAACGTTTAAAATACACTCACCACCCGATTGCGGGTTTACATAAATTTCTGATCCGGCAGGTAGTGGCGAAGGAGGAATTGTATTATAACTCCAGTTGGAGGCATCGTTCCAATTACCATTGCCGGTAAATGTATAAATATTGGCGGGCTGATAAATGTAAATATGGTATTCCCCCGGCTGCAATGTAACATTTTGCGTTGCAGACCCAAGGCTAAACACATTGCCCGTTGTTCCGTTAATTCCTGTCCCGGTTCCATTGGCAAGGTAATTATACCAGTTACCGGTTGTTTGAAAAGGAATGGTGCGGGCTTGCGGCACCACATCAAAATTGGCGATCACCGTAACCCGCATACCCGTTGCTGCAGGATCCGCTACCTGGAAACTTTTTACGAGCCCCCCGTTATCATAAAAATCATAGGTAAAGGAAGTACTGTTAAAAACAGCCGGGTTTGATACCCGGAGATTAATGAGTTTGGAGTAAGCATTGAACAACTTCAGCCGGTTGGGGTCGGCCATATATTCCCAATGAGGGGGCTTATTCGCAACCCGGTCGCCACCAAAATTTATTGTAATATCATAGCCTCTTTCCCCGAATTGCCAAAGCATTTTCGGCCCGGGCACAGTAAAGAAAACAGCCGCAGCCGCAGCCTGCCTTTCAAGCGCCGTAGTCAATGTTTTCACATCGTACCCGCCTGAACTGTTGCCAAATTGTAAATTTTTGAACATCAGCCTTTCTTCATCATGACTTTCCATATATCCCATTTCTGATGGCGTGGTAAAAGCTTCCTGGTTGCTGTTGTACACTATTTTAGAAAAATCCGCATCGGTATTGTAACCCATGGTATTTTGATTATAGGCAGGGTTATTATTACCCCAAAGTATAAAGCCATGATTTGCATATTCCTGTTCTTCCTGCCTCTGCTGGCCCAGGAATTCCATTATCATATAGGTATTGGGATATTTGGGAACTATGTAATCATAGTAACGTTCAAGATTTGCTACGCGGCTTGCGTCATAATCCTCGATAGATCCCACTATTACCGGGCACATATCATTAACCTGTGTGCATTTTTGGGTAAATCCTTTTCCTGCATCAATCCTGAAGCCATCCACTTTATATTCAGAAAGCCAATATTCCAGGCTACGTTCCACCAGGTATTGGGTTGCGGTTGATTCGTGGTTCAAGTCATATTGATAAGGGAAATAAGGGTGAGGCGGAGCTATATTAAGCCAGGGATTATTAGCTGCGGGCCGGTTTTTAGCAACATCCCAATATAATTTCCCCTGGGGAGCAATCCCTGCTTCCATTTGATTGTAAACCACATCCATTATTATAGCAATCCCATTTTGATGACACAAGTCGATAAATTCTTTAAACTTATTTTTAGTACCGTAATATTTGTCTAACGCACAATAAAATGTAGGGTTATAGCCCCAGCTTTCATTGCCGCTGAATTCATTTACGGGCATGAGCTCTATTGCATTAATACCAAGCCGTTTAAAATAGCTGATAGTATCTATCAGCATCTGGTAATTACGGGCATCCCCAAAATCACGAACCAAAAGTTCATACGTGATAAGGTTGCGTTTATCAGGTTTTGTAAAATTGGCTACCTGCCAGTTGTAAACGGGGGCGCAGGGCTGCAGCACGCCCACTATTCCATTTTGTGCGGCAGATACATTGGGATTAACCGGGTAGGGTTTCAAACCAGGGTATGTGGCAGCAGGTATATATTGATCATTAACAGGGTCAAGGATCTTTTCGGCATAAGGGTCTGCCACGTAAATTGAATTATCAACAAGATATTCATACGAATATTCCGTACCCGGCGTGAGCCCGTTTACCGTTACCCAATAGTAGTTGCCATCGGGGGTTTTGTTCATACGGTATTGTGGCTGGTCTGTCCAGTTACTTCCCGGAAAATCCCCTATCACCAATGCGTTACCCTTATTGGGCGCATACAGCACCAGGGTAACAGAGGAGCAATTTGCAGCGTAATTGATCCCTTCCACCACACCGGCAGGCAACGGCGCTATCACTGATTGGATGGGTATATAAAATTTTATTGTATCATAATAACTGATGCCGCCTGTTATGAGCTCCGATACAAGTTGCTGATTGCCGGCAGTGGTTGCTAACGGGGTGCCGCTAATGATGGATGTATTCGATAAGGGACCTGCGATTTTTGATCCATTAAAATACAGGTTTAAGGTACCGGTAGCTGTAGAGGCGATGGCGGTAACCGGAACCGGCTGGCCAATCGTGGCAGTCACAGTTTCATGGGTAATGTTATAAAACGGCTGAATAAAAGGTTGCGTAAACTGAATATGATTTCCGCCCGGTGGGTAAATTGGCACATACATATCACCGCCATCCGCGTTTCTTTGCGCTTTAACCCCCGCACCATCGCGGAAAAGAATAGCTATCCTAAGAATGGCTTCTCCTACCGGAACTCCAAAATAGATTCTTGGATTAGTAATCATAAAGGACCATTTATTTCCACCCAGCGAAGTCGCCACAGGGGCAGTGGTAGTAGCCCATACTGTGGGGCTATATTTCCAGTCTGACGGACCTGTACTCAGACTTGTAATTACACCAAAATGCAGGTAAACAGCACCGGTATAACCCAGTAAACCCTGGTTGCCTTTGGTGGCGTCTACGGTGATGGTGATGGTTGAATTATCATTTGGGAACTGTGGCGACCAGGATAGTAATTGAGCATCTGCAACCGCATACCAGAAGAGGATGCTGAGTAAAAAGAAGCTTTTTCTCATATAGCAATTCATACAGCTTATTTAATGTGTAAATTAAACACATTATTTGCATACAGCAAAAAAATATTTTTTTATTTTTTCAAATTGATTTCTCTTTTCGCATATTTGCTGACAAAATACGAAAATGTGAAAATGTGAAAATTGGAAAATTGGAAAATTGGAAAATTGCAGCCTTCATTCATTTTCACATTTTCACATTTGTTAATTTGCCTATTGCTAATTTAATAAAGCCATTATGTATCAACAGGAACAAACAAAAGCATTTCAGCAAAGAACTGCCGAATGGTTAGTAACAGTTAACGCAGTTAATATTGAAGAAATAGTAGCTGCTAATATTGAAGCGCTAAAGGATGTTCTCAGGTTTCATGAATACAGATATTACGTGCAAAATGATCCGCTTATTACTGATAGTGAATATGATATTTTATATAAACTATTACAAAAATTTGAAAAGGAAGATCCTTCTTTAATTACATCCGATTCTCCCACACAAAGAGTAGGGGCGGGTTTAATAAAGGAATTTTCTAAAGTTCAGCACCTGGTACCGATGCTATCCCTGGAAAATTCTTATAATGAGGATGACCTGCTGGATTGGGATAGAAAAGCAAGGGAATTATCTGGCCTTGATGCCATCGAATATTGTGTAGAACCCAAATTTGACGGCGCCAGTATATCATTGATTTATGTTGATGACCTGCTGGCACGTTCCGCTACAAGGGGGGACGGCGTAGTGGGTGACGATATTACCCTTAATACCAAGCAAATAAAATCCGTACCGCTTTCAGCAAGATTTAGCAGCTATGGCATCGACCAGGTAGAAATAAGGGGTGAGGTACTGATCAATAAAAATAATTTTAAAGCCTACAACGATAAGCTGGTTGAAGAAGGTCTTCCGCCATTCGCCAATCCAAGAAACGCGGCGGCAGGTACATTGCGCATAAAAGATACGGCAATGGTAAGTAAAAGAAACCTGGAAGTTTTCCTGTATCATGTAAGCTATGCTACAAACCCCGGTCATCGTTCAATTACTACCGGGCAACAAACAGGGCAAACTAAGCCAGCCACTGCAAAGACAGCAAATAATAAACAACCGCTTACACATTCCGGTATGCTTGAAATGCTTTGGGACCTTGGCTTTAGAAGCCCCAAAAAAGAAATGGTCGTAGTAAAGGGTATTGACAAAGTGATGAAACATGTGGAAGCTTTTGAAGCTAAAAGGGATGCGCTTCCTTATGAAATAGATGGGATGGTAATTAAAGTGAATGACCTTCTTCTTCAGGAAAGACTGGGAATGACGTCGCACCATCCCCGTTGGGCAATCGCTTTTAAATTTAAAGCAAGACAGGGCACCAGTAAACTAAACTCAGTAGAATTCCAGGTGGGACGAACCGGTGCCGTAACGCCTGTTGCCAAGATAGCGCCGGTATTGGTTGGGGGCGTTACTGTAACCAGTATCTCCATTCACAATGAAGAATACATCAAAGAAAAAAACCTGCTGCTGGGAGATACAATTTTAATAGAGCGCAGCGGCGATGTGATACCGCAGATCGTAAAATCATTTGTTGAACTAAGAACCGGGGATGAGCTCAAAATTAAATTCCCGGTTAATTGCCCGGTTTGCGGCCATAATTTATTTAAACCGGAAGGAGAAGCTGTTTGGCGTTGTATCAACATTAATTGCAAGGCACAGGTGGTAGAACGGATCATCCATTTTGTGAGTAAAGATGCGATGGATATAAAAAGCTTTGGGGATGCCAATGTGCGGAAGTTCTATGACATGGGTTTACTAAAAGACGTTCCGGGAATTTATCTGCTCGATTTTGAAGCCATCAGCAAATTAGAGGGATTTGGCAAAAAATCAATTGATAATTTACAAACCGCTATTGAAAATTCAAAATCGCAGCCGCTGCACCGTTTGATCTATGGGCTGGGCATCCGTTATTGTGGCGAAACAACCGCTAAAACCCTGGCCAATGCGGTAAATCATTTACTTGATTTTAAAAATTTTAGTGAAGAACAATTGCTAAACCTGGAAGACGTAGGCGTAAAAGTAGCCGGAAGTATTTACCGATTTTTTAATGATGCCGCTAATTTGCAAATGCTTGAAAAACTTGAGAAGCTGGGTATTTCATTAAAGAATCAAAAAAAACAGGGCAATGCAAATAACACATTCTCGGGACAAACATTTTTATTTACAGGAAGTCTTGTACAGTTAAAAAGAACGGATGCAGAAGATATGGTGGAGCAGAACGGAGGCAAAATAGTAAGTGGGGTCAGCAGCAAACTAAACTACCTTGTTGTAGGAGAAGATGCCGGAAGCAAATT
>JBDTVX010000120.1:0-13994 GCA_040007015.1 Ferruginibacter sp.
GGCGTTAAAAACAAGCCCGGGGCAATGGTATTTACACGAATACCGAATTGGGCAAATTCTCTTGCAGCAGGAATGGTTAGGCTTACAATACCACCTTTTGATGCAGCGTAAGCGGCTTGTCCTATTTGCCCTTCATAGGCAGCAACCGATGCTGTGGAAATAATTACACCTCTTTCTCCATCGGCTAATGGTTCTGCAGATATCATTTCAGCGGCGGCTAAACGCATCATGTTAAAACTGCCAACTAAATTTACTGATATTATTTTTTCAAAATCACTTAATGCCATCGGCCCCTGCGTACCTACAATTCTTGATGAACCACCGATGCCTGCACAATTCACCAGCACCCGGACAATGCCAAACTTTTCTTTTGCAATTGCAATCGCTTTTTTAGCAGATGCTTCATCGGCAACATTGCATTCAACAGCAATGCCGCTAATTTCCTTTGCTGTCTTTTCTGCCACTGCAATATTCAGATCAAAGAGGACTACTTTAGCGCCTGCATTAGCCAAAGCCTTTGCTGTAGCGGCTCCCAAGCCAGAAGCGCCGCCGGTTACTATTGCTGAGATGTTTTTTAAATTCATACTGATTTTTTTTTGAAACCTGATTCAAAAAGATTGAATCTCTAATATCTAATATCGGCTATCTCAATATCCAAATATCCTGCTATCTTAACTTTCCCCCCAAACTTTAATTGCCGTATTTACCACAAGTTCCATTTTTCGCCATTGGTCATCGTGCGTCATTTCATTGCCATGATGGGTGCTTGAAAATCCACACTGCGGACTGACACACATATTTTCCAGGGGTATGTACTTTGCTGCTTCGTCAACTCTTTTGCAGAGGTCATCTATGTTTTCAAGCGCTGCAATTTTTGAAGAGACGATGCCAAGGACTACCATTTTATTTTTTGGCACAAAACGCAAAGGCGCAAAATCGCCGCTTCTTTCATCTTCGTATTCCAAAAAATAAGCATTCACATTGATGTTATTAAATAATATTTCTGCAACGGGTTCATATCCTCCTTCAGCAAACCAGGTGCTGCGATAGTTCCCCCTGCATAAATGAATGCCGATGGTTAAATCATCCGGCCTGTTATCAATTACTGAGTTAATTAACGTAGCATAAGTATGGGGCAATTCATTGGGGTTGTCGCCACGTTCCGCAGCCGCAGCCCGCATTTTAGGATCGCAGAGATAAGCCAGGTTAGTATCATCCAATTGTAAATAACGGCAGCCGCTTTTATACAAAGCATTGATTTCTGCTTTGTAACATTCACTTAAATCATGAAAAAATAGATCCATGTCAGGATATGAATTGATATCAATGGCTTTTCTGCCACCACGAAAATGAACCATGGTGGGTGAAGGGATTGATACTTTTGGTGTTTGCCTAACAACCGATTTCAAAAAATTAAAATCAGCAACCTGTATATCTTTCACATGTTTTAATTTTCCGGTTACGCTAAGCTTTGGCGGCGTAAATCCATCTTCTGCAATTTTTGCATGGGGGTTGGCATCAATGCCTCCTGTTACTGTTACACCGGACAATTCTTTCAAAAAATCCAGGTGAAAATAGTCCCTCCTGAACTCTCCGTCTGTAATGGATTTCATGCCAACTGATTCCAGTTTTTTAACTGTTTCTGCAATGCCGATATCTTCAATGGCCCGTAATTCTTCTGCGCTGATTTCTCCTTTCTTCCAGCGAAGCCGGTTTTCTTTTACTGCTGTTGTCCGTAACAAACTGCCTACATGGTCTGCACGAAATGGGGGGTGTAATTTCATTTCTTAATTTTTATCGTTATACATTTTTATTCAATGCTTCCTGGCGTTGGCCTTTTTCCTGTGGCGGCCCAGTTACGCAAAATATCAAAAGCTATCCCTGTTTGTTCCGGTGTAAACTGGCAGTGACCTTGCCCTTTTGTGTATTTTACTACCAGCCATTGTTCCTTTCCTTTTTGATGCACCATGTTATCGTAGTTAACAACTCCGTAAGTTGGCGGAATTAACTGATCGTAAATAGTATGCATTAATACAACAGGTTTGGCAATATCACCGGTGCGATTGTAACGCTCCAACAATTTATTTGCACCCGGGACAGCAGTTAATCTTTCTACTTTTTGATTTATTTCCCAGTCATCGGGAAAACCGCTGTACAAGGTATTGGTATTATCAAAGGGACTGCCACCAGCCTTTAACACAATATCTCTCAACACATTTTCATTGAAAAGAATGGAGAAGGATAAATCATCTGTTTTTAAATCATAGCGCTTTGCAAATTGCTTTACCAAAACCGAATCTTTCAGCAATTGCTTTTTCATGGCATCGCCTTTTTTAAAAACTTCCTGGAAAGAAAGTGTTTTGAAGTTGGTTGCCGGGTTCATTATTTCTGAAAGGTTAGGCACAATGCCTGGGAACAACACATTGAAGGTGGCATACATGTCAAACTCTTTTCTACACTGAATATATGGCTGACTGGACAGTGGACAGAGTGGAAGTGCACCATTATAATATTGAGGAAAATTTTCTATAGTCCCTAAAGTTATTCCGCCACCCATGGAATGTCCAACTATAAAAGCAGTATCTGGTTTGCCATAGGTATCAAAAAAATATTTGCGCAATGCTTCTACATCTTCAATCGCTTCTGGTAAAGCAAATCCCTGTTTATGATAGTCGGAGCAGGCAACGGCAAACCCTCTTTTCAGGAAAGGTTGCATGGATGTGACTAATCCCGGATTGCCGCTTTGCAGCGGGGTTCCCATAAACTCGTAGCCATGTGCATACATTACTAATTTTCCTTTCCAGTTCTGTGGAAATAAAATTTTAAACCTTGCGCCGTAAATACTACCCGAGTCTATCTTTAATACTGCTGTTGATACCAAGGTTGTTTGTGCTTTTAAAGTAATCACAAAACTGAAAACAATCAATACAAAACAACCGGTCAATTTTATTTTTTTCATTTGATTTTATTTTAATTGAGCACCCCTAAACTTTTACTTCAATTACGTGGCCGCCGGCTATCGTTGCATAAATTTCTTCAACAACATCCCGATGGTTTTGAATAATCATTCTCTGATTGAGAGAGCCCTTATCTGTTATTTCTCCCTTATCAATCGACAATGGAAAATTTGCAAGTATAGCCTTCTTTACAAGGCTTGCACTTCCGGTACTTTTCGTTGCCATTGCATTTATCACCTGTTGCAAACTTTCCTTTACCGCTGCATGTTGAATAACATCATTCAATTGGGCCTTTTCATCCAGGCCGCATAATTTTTTACAGTAATCCATACCCGGAAAAATGATGGCACCAATAAAAGCATTGTCATGGCCTGTAATCACTGCATCCTGTATCAATCCATTGCCTGCCTCAATGATTTGTACACGCAGCATACTTACCCTAACCCATGTGCCGGTATTGAGTTTAAAATCTTCTGCAATGCGCCCATCAAAGACCAATCCTTCATTGGGGTTATTTTCATTTACAAATTTCAGTGCATCACCGGTACAATAAAAGCCTTCTTCATCAAAAACTTTTGCGGTTATTTCCGGCTGCCGCCAATACCCCGGGAAAATATTTTTACCACGGTATCTTGCTTCCAGTCTGTCGCCACTAGAAACAAGTTTTAATTCAAGTCCCGGTACAGGCACGCCCAGCAAACCTGCGAACCCACCGGCTTTTGAAGCAAACAAAGCAGAGGGACAAGCTTCGGTACAACCCAATCCGGTTGCTATCATAATTCTTTCTCCGGTGGTCTCATACGAGAGTTGTTCCCAGGCATCCCATACATGCTGCGGCATACCGGCACCGGCATAAAATATCATTTTCAGGTTGCTGAAAAACTGTAGGCACAATGCTCTATCGTTCTTAAAATAATTGATCAAATCTTCAAATCCCTTGGGCACGTTAAAATAAATGGTTGGCTTTCTTTCTCTCAAATTGGCAACGGTTATTTCAATGCCCTGTGTCGTTGGGTTGCCATCATCTATATATAAAGTGCCACCATTGTAAACGGTTAATCCAAAATTATGGTTGCCGCCAAATGTGTGGTTCCAGGGTAACCAGTCAATAAACTCCAGGCCTTCTTCCATCATAAATGGAAAAGTCTGTGTTATCTGCTGCCAGTTGGTACTGATATTTTCATGCGTATTGATAACGCCTTTTGGTAAACCGGTAGAGCCTGATGTAAATAGAATTTTTGCAACGGTAGAGGTTTGTATTGCAGCAAAAAAAATGTCAATTTGCAGGCCACCTGAATTTCCGCCAGTTGGCGGAGGATTTAACAAATCCTCAAACATAGTAACATTCATACTTTCAGGAGGGTTCGAAACTGTAATTACTTCTATCCCTTTTGAAATGGCCTGCAAAGCTTTCTCATATTTTTTTCCATCGCTTACAAAAATTAATCCCGGCGTAAGCAATTCCATTACATGTTTTAATTTATCAAAATCAACTGACCGCAGTGAGTAGGCCGGTGCAATAGGTGAATAAGGAATACCAACATGCAATGCTGCCAATGCTATCAACGCATGTTCAATACTATTTTCAGAAAGAATGGCAATGGGTCTTTCTGCGGATACATTTTTTTGCAGCAATGCCTGTGCAATACTTTTTACTTTGGCCAGTGTTTCTGAATAGGTAAGTGTATCCCAAAAGCCTGCTGCATTTTTTCTGCCAATAAAAATTTTATCCGGAGTTGCAGCAGCCCAATGCAGCAATCGTTCTGTAAGCCGGTAAGGGCGTGGCTCTATTGGTATAGATGATAACAAAACAGTGCTGCCATCATCTCTTGTTTCTTTTTTAATATCAATTGTGATGGTGTTCACTTTACGGAAGGAAACAGCCGCCACATCACTTAAACCATCGTTATATTTATCTGTACCGTTCATTTTAAAATATGCTTTTCAATTTTGTGACTATTATCATATTTTATTTTAGCCGCTTTGTGGATAGGGATTTACTCGCCAACTTTCTTCGATTTGCCTTCCAAAAATTGTTTCATTCTTTCCTTTGCTTCCGGCGCGTCTGCTGTAATAGCTGCAATCAGGCTTTCCATAATCAGCGCCTGATCCTGCGCTGCTTCGGTGATACGTGGCAGTACATGCATCAACGCATAATTAGTAACGCTTGCATTGCCACAAATTTTTGTTGCCAGTTCCATTCCTTTTTCCAACCCTTTTCCTTCCTCCGTTAAGTATTGTGATATGCCAATTGAATTGCCTTCTTCAGCGCTGATTACTCTTCCGGTGAACATCATATCAGCCATCCGGGCCATACCAATTAGCTTGGGCAAACGAACGGAAGCTCCTCCACCAACAAAAATTCCACGCTGACCTTCGGGCAATGCATAAAAAGCGGAGGCTTCGGCTACACGTATATGACAGGCACATGCCAGTTCTAATCCGCCTCCCACACAAGCACCATGCGTCACTACTACCACCGGCACCGTACCAAACTGCACTTTATCCAAAGCCCGGTGCCACATACGGCTGTGATGCATACCCTGAATCGCATCTCTTTCCACAAGTTCAGTTAAATCGAGCCCGGCACTAAAATGTTTTCCTTCTGCATAAATAACTGCACATTTAATTCCATCGGGTATGTTTGAAAATATTTTTTCAATCCCCATTACGGTTGCATCATTCATGGCATTTCTTTTATGCGGACGGCTTAGGCGCACCAGCAAAATTTCTCCTTTCACTTCTGTGTGTAAAGGTGAGGTTAAATTGTTTTCCATATAAATTGCGTTACTATTTTGACCCTATCCCCTAATGAAGAATAGAAAAATTTATGTGTTATTCTTTTTATTACCGGCTTCAGTTTCCTGATTAAGCTTCTGTGATGTCGTCACTAACCACAAGTTAGGTACTGTGCGCTGCATCGGGCCGCACTTGTACTTTCCGCTCACTATTCAGCTATGCGCAATATCCCAATATCCAATATCCCAATATCCAACATCACATCAACACCTCATTCTCTTTCATCACCGTAAGTACCTTTTCGTCTTTCAGGCGTTCATGCAATGCTTTTGTTTTTCTCAGTTCATAGTGAAAAAAGAATTGCATGGTTTCTATTTTTGACTGATAAAATAATTCATCATCTTTTGATGTATTGCTTTTTTCTAAAATCTTTTGCACCGTCGCCGCCTGTTTCAGCCATTGCCAGGCTACACATACCAAACCAAACAACTCCATATATAAAGTGGCATCACTTAAAAAAACTTCTGTATTGCCTTTGACTGCTATATTTAATAAGTGTGTTGTTGTAATATCCAGTTCCAGTAATTCATGCAGTAACCAACCGGAATAGCTTTGCAGGTTATTAAATTGCCGGGCTTGTTCTATTACTTTATTCACTTCGTCTTTAAAGTATTGCAAAGCCCTGACGTTATTCATGGGTACCTGCCTGCCCAGTAATGCCAATGATTGAATGCCGGTTGTGCCTTCATACAAACTCATGATACGCACATCACGGGCCAGTTGTTCCAGTATAAAATCATCTGTGTATCCATAACCGCCCAACACCTGTAATCCGTTATTTACTGATACAATCCCCATTTCAGCGCCATAGGTCTTTGCAACGGGTGTAAGCAGTTCCAGCAAATCATTGTATCGTTGCTTATCATTGCCGCCGCTTATTTTTTCCAGGTCAGTATATTTATAGCATTGCAGCAAAAAGGCCAGCGAACCTTCCACGATTGCCTTTTGCAAAAACAACATCCGCCTTACGTCAGCATGATGAATGATAGTGGTTTGTGGCTCTTCTGCATTTTTATTATTCAACCTTCTTCCCTGCGGTCTTTCTTTTGCATATTGCAATGAGGCATAGTAGGCAGCGGTAGCAATATAGGTTCCAGCTAGTCCTACACCCAATCTTGCGTTGTTCATCATCTGAAACATATAAGCCAACCCCTTACCAGCTTGGCCAATTAAATAACCAATACAATCATTATTACTTCCAAATTCCAGGTGCATGGCCGGTGTGCTGCGTTGCCCCATTTTATGATAAATGGCAATGGAACCAACATCATTGGCCCCCCTCAATCGCACCAGGGGGGGAGATGAATGAAATCTATTTTTGGGAACTACAAACAATGAAACACCTTTTATTCCTTTGGGAGCATTTTCAATTCTTGCCAATACAAGGTGAACAATGTTTTCTGTTATGTCATGGTCGCCGGCAGAAATAAATATTTTTTGCCCTTTTATCCGGTAACTACCGGGTGTATCACTTCCATCAGCCTGGGGAGAAGCCATTGTGGTGATATCACTCAAAGAGCTGCCAGCCTGCGTTTCTGTAATACTCATAGTGGCTGTCCACTGGCCTGATAATAATTTTGTAACATACTTTTCAATCAATTCATCTGAAGCGAAACTTATAAGCAGCCTTGCAGCGCCACTTGCCAGGTTGGTAAACATTTCAAAACCATTGTGTGCATTGCCAACAATAAAATTCGCGGCAGCATACACTGTTTTGGGTAATTGCTGTCCGCCATATTTTTCATCAAACGGTGCAGCCAGCAAACCGCTTTGACAAAAAGACCGATAATAATCATGCAAAGCAGGATGCACTGTTACTTGCCCATTTATTAATTCAGGTTGAAGGCGGTCGTTTTCTTTATAAAATGGCCGCATTGTTTTTTCGGCAATACTATCGGCTGTATCTAACACCATATTGAAACTTTCTGCATCATGTGCGGCAAAATATGGATGCTTTGTCAGCGACAAAACATCTAATACTTCATACAACATGAAGTGAAGGTTACGCTTTGAAAAATACTGTGTTGCCATTTTATATTGGAACCTGCTTATTCCGGCAGGCAGGCGTTGATGACGCTGATACTTTGTGTCGCCGATTTAAAACGGATTTTATCCGTGGGCATCTGTAGTACCTGATCCCTGTCACCCGTGTTTTATTGTTTAAATTTAATTTTCTTTTGCCCGTTGTTCCATTACTTTTTTATAACTGCTGTATGCTATTGAATAAAAAAGCAATCCCAATGCCCCACCCATTACAAACAATGCTGTAAGTGAATAGCGGATCGCTTTTTCATCATGAAAAACTTTATCAGTAAAAAAAGCCACTAAAAGTGGCCCCAGGCCAAGGCCAATCATATTTAATACAAATAAAAAAATAGCAGATGATAAGGCCCTTACCTGGTTAGGCATCAGCTCCTGTATAGCTGTGGTACTGGCTCCCATTGGCGATGCCACAAAAAATGCTGGTATAAATAATAATGCCAACACCATATTTGGGTCATTGATCAATGGAATAAAACAACTGAACAATATACCTGTTGCGGCAATAAGGCCTACTCTAACCCGGCCATTGTGAACCCCTTTGCTTTTTAATTTGTCCGCATATCTGCCACCCCACAACACACCCAATATGGAAGCCGCCAGCAATATTAAACCATAATACAATCCCGCTTTTGGTACCGGCCAGCCAAAGGTTCTGTTGAAGTATGTAGGTATCCATGCGGTGCTGCCATAACTTACAAATGCCGTAAAAGCTGTGCCCAGGCAAATGCTTAAATAGGTTGTAAGGTTTTTAAAAATAATTTTTAATGATTCTGACAGCGACAATTTTGATTGCACCCCATCTTTTTGCAAAACATCTTTACGCACCGGTTCTTTAACAGTAAACATTAATAAAGAAATGAGTAAACCTGGCAAACCAATCATCAAAAATAATTTTTGCCAGTGATAAATATTACCAAGAATTGGAACATGCAGCATACCATCTTTTGGCAAATTTGCAACCAGTCCTGCGCCAATAGCCAATGCCAATCCTGAGCCTAAAAAAATACCCATAGTAAATACACTCATGGCAATGCCCAATTTGCGTTTAGGAAAATAATCGGTAATCATTGAATATGCAGAGGGTGATAAAGTTGCTTCCCCCACCCCAACTCCCATACGTGCCAAAAAGAATTGGGAATAATTTTTTACTCCTGCACATAATGAGGTAAGCAGGCTCCAGGCAGCAATGCCTGCAATAATTATGTTACGACGGTTTGTTCTGTCTGCATACCTTCCAATCAGTATTCCAAATACCGTGTAGAACATTGCAAAGCTTAAACCCATTAACAGACTTACCTCTGTATCTGTAAGGTGCATATCCCTTTTAATAGAGCCTACAAGCAGTGCCAGGATTTGCCTGTCGAGAAAAGAAGATATGTTGGCAAGTGTTAGCAGCGCCACCACATACCAGGCGTATTTAAGAGAAAGCTGAGAGGCCGAACCCGATAAATTACTTTCCATTTGGCAAGTTTCATTTTTGTTGTAATCCCTGGTTATTTCAGAATCCGTAAGAATCTGACAAACGGTTTTCAAATATAAGGAAACCTGATATTGAAAAAAAATATTTATTTTCCTTAAATTGCAGTATGAATCCACGAACATTATACCTGATTAAAAGAGCGGAGATAGAAGTTACCAGCCGCATGGGCCAGGCCCTGGAGAAATATAATATAACACCGGTACAGTTTACTTTACTGTATTTTGTAAATCAGGATAAAGGGGATTTGTCATCTGCCCAATTAAGCCGCCGTTTTTCAATGACACCACAAAGTATGAATGAACTTGTAACAGTACTGGAAACAAAAAAACTGGTAAAAAAAACGGAGGATCCGGCACACAAAAGAATATTAAGGATTAGCCTTACAGCAAAGGGAATAAAATTACTCACAGATTGTAATGTGGCTATGGATGCAATAGAGTACGAACTGCTGGAAGATTTAAATGGTATTGAAATTCAACAATTCAGAGTGGTGATTGGAAAAATCCTGGAAGCCAGCAGGAAGTATGGGTAAGGCGGATATTGGATATTAAATATTGGGATTTTGTGTTTGAGGACTTTGAAAATACTTACTCATTTAACTAATTATTAAGTAATCCAACAAATTAATCAAAAAAAATTATTATGTTTGCAAGACATGAATACAAACGGTATCAATAATGCCCCTTCACTTAATAGCAGGTACATTTTCAGTACGTCTATGGCATTAGATATCTGTTCGTTTACTGAGTTTTTTCCTTTCTGTAAAAAACTATATTACTTCTCCAATTTTAAGGACTTTAGCACTATTACCCAAGCCTGATGTCTTCAAGGTTTGGGATAGTCTTCCTTAGTGATTTCCATTAACTTAATGACAGGTGTTTTAGTATGTCTTGAATTCATTTTGAATTCGGGTTTGTACTACTATTTTCGTAGTTAGATAACTTCGCTATACCTCACCGTCATTACATCTCTATACTTTTAAAATCATAAAAATGCCAACGGTTGCTTTTTCATTAATTATTGTTTTCTTCGTCGTATTTCTTTTTATTGGGTTCACTTATATTAACAATAGGCAGAAGAAGAAAACTACCGCTATGCTTCTGTCGCAGTTAAGCAAAACAGGAGCAAGAAATAATTTTTCCTTTTCAAGCCACGAATTATTAAATGATTCTATCCTTGGACTGGATGCAATGAGATTAAAACTACTGATTTTGCAACAGTCCTATGGAGACTCATACGAATGGAATATAATTGACCTGGAAATGGTAAAGAATTGTTCTGTGAAAAAAATATACAAACCATTTCTTGAAGGCAATTCCAGGGAGAAAAAAATTGAAAATTACCTGGATAAAATTGTTTTACATTTTGAATTTACAGATAATAGAGAATCCCGGGAAGTAAATTTTTACAGGCATATCACCAATAGCATATTTGAAATGCGGGAATTGGAACAAAAGGCCAAAAAATGGGAGTCGCTGCTATTGCAAATGAAAGGAAATAAATTAAAACTGAGGGCATAAAGTCTTAATCACTTCTGCCTGGTGGCAGAAGGAAATAGTTTGTAAGCCAGACGTCATGTATTTCACAAGATTTTCAGGATCATTTTTAATATTCTTAAATAAATTGGCATGATACCAAACCAAAAAAATAGTTCGCCCGGCGGGATGATTTTATTCGTATTTATATTAATAAATGCAGTGATACTAAAACATGCATTTATTATAAATGAGCGGTGGTATTGGGCACTAATTGTTACACTTCCGCTGCTGATAATTTCTGGCATTTATAATAAAAAAGACAAGAAAGTAATTAGCGGATGATCAAAATGATTTTCCACCTGACGTTGTAAGGCTTAGCTCAAAAGTAAAAATTAAGACCGAAGGTAAACGGGATATATTAGAACTTATGGAGGTTATGCCCGGCAAAGCAAATATAAAAAAAACCGAAATTTCGAATAGGGTACCAATAGGCACCCACTTATGCGATTCAGCCCGGGGCAGGTGGTTAAATGGCAGGTGGCATCCGGCGAAAAAAAAATCATCATCATAAAAGTAGCAAACCAACATGACTGATATTTTGATGAGGGAAACCGGCCTCCAACATTGATATCATAAATAAACAGGCCTTATTTGTTCAAATATTAAATATGTAACGATGCAAACTCTATTGCCTGAATATAAATTAGCTAATACTGTAAAAGTAAAATTAACCAAAGCAGGGAATGCCTTTCCTTCTATTGGCCTGGCTATTCCTTTCCAGCCATGCATGCAGGATAAAGCGGCGATTCAGACACAGTTGCGTCATGCTGCAGACGCTGCTCAAACGAAAATGAAAGACAGTTATGATGAGGTTTGGATAAACAATACGCTTGCACGTTTAGAAAAATTATTCAGTAAATTGAATTACAATTCGCACCGCAAAAGTATTTCACTGATCCTTACGCCGGATGAAGATAAAGTCATCTATTTGAATTTTCCTGTAAAGCCGGTGACGTATATAAATGAACATGTCTCGTTGCTGGACTTAACTGCCAATGCAGACAGGGAGCCCGAATTCTATTTGCTGTTTTTTAGGGAGAACAATGCAACGCTTTACGAGCATTACAATACCAAGCTTCACAGAGTATATATAAAAAACCAGGGTCTGGATTTAAACGGAAAAATTGACCCCGCCGGGCTGTTTAAGCAGGTGTCACAAACTATAAAATTATTGAATGGCAACCATGAAAAACCAGTTTTTATTACAGGAAGCCCTAACGTAGTTGAGTTATTTTGCAATACTCCATACTATTCAAATATTTTTTTTACGCTATTGTATGAGTTGGCCCCATTTTGTGAAGAAAAAAGAAAGTCTCTTTCAAAAGAAATTGCCAATCATTGGGATTACTGGTATTCAAAATTTATTACGGGCAGAATATTAATGGCACAAAAAGCAAACTGCCTTTTAAACAGTGTAGAAGTGGTAATAAAAGCATTAAGCCATAGCACCGATGGATGGTTGCTGTTGGATAAAAATTTTAAACGGCAATTGTATAAATCCAGGAGGATGAATGCACTTTTTAATAGTTCCGACGAACTGATGAACCAGATAGAAAGTTTTTTAACAAGAGGAAACAGTATTGAAATTACAGAAACAGGGTTGTTGAAAAATCTAGGCGGTATTGTATTGCTGCAAAACAACCCATGCTATTTTACTGAAGGGTAGGCAATTCACAAGCTGGATGGTTACCAGGTTTGATTACAAGTTGTAAAAGCTAAAACATCGCCAGTACGGCCAGCTCAAAGAAAGCCAGGTGAATTCCGGGTGCGTGCTATATTAAAAGTATTAATTAAAAACATAAAAATAAAAACAATGGACATTAAAATTAAGGGAATAGGATTTACCGTAAGGCCTGAGCTAACAGATTTTGTAAATAAAAAAGTTGTAAAGCTTTCCCAATTCTACGACAAAATAATCGGCAGTGATGTGTCGTTATCTACAGAAAAGTCAGGGACAAAAGAAAACAAACTATGTGATATACGTTTGATTATTCCGGGAAACGATCTGTTGGCCAGTGCTCAATGCAAAACATTTGAAGAAGCAGTTGACCAGTCTGTAGAAGTATTGGTGAAACAAATAGAAAAGAAAAAATATAAGCATATAAATTATGAAACTGCTAAAATGATTCAAATCCTTAATTATTAGCAAAATTGATTCGAACAGGAAAAGATTTGACAGATGAATACGATCCGGGATACCAAACCAGAGTCTGTTTGTTTTATCAACGTTTTCAACAATCAAATTATCCTTGAAATTAGCATCCGGTTTTACTATCCAATAAAGCAACATGAAATAACCAACGCACAAGGCAATACTATTGCAGTTTTGCAGGAATATAATTATAAAAGGAAAATGATGGCAAAATAGAATAAGGTAAAATTTAGTAAAGCCCTTGGGTATCCGGGAACCCAATCTCTTGATTAGGGCAGAAAAGAGTGCCAGGAAATATACCTGTCTGCCGGCAACCGAAAAAACATTCCTGCGTGCCATTGGTAAGGATAGTGTACTAATGTTACTTAATGGGAACCTGCCAATGTATTAATCATTAATACAGCCACTGATACAATCCTGAAAGAGATTGCGATATCTATCACAAGGATGAATTTTTTATATTTTTTTTAAAAATCAGTTGATTGTACTTCAAAATCTTTGTTTTCCCAACACTGTGCGTCTGGCCAATAAAACGTGAATAAAATATTGCCTTCTTTTGTTGCTCCTGCTGGAAGGTCGGCTACATGCACCCCCAAACCTGTATCATGTGAAGCTGTTTCATTTATTGTTACCCAGCCATCAATAGACCAATTAACTATAGCAGGAGACATGGTTTCAATACGTAAAAATTTCTTTTTGGATATTGTATGACATGGAGATTTAAAACGCCAGACTTCCCAATCCACTTGCTTTTTATTTTGAACGTAACGCTCCCATGTGTGCATGGGCATATCAAATACTTTTTTATGTTTCAGCGACCAACACAATTTTATATACTCTGCATGGGCCCATACTAATGGCAATGCAGAACCACTATGTTTTCCTAAATAGAGTTCTTTTTCGGGTATATCGTCAGTATCCCAAATCTGCTCGGGAAATAAGCCATGGTTAGCAAATGTTTCCATCGTGCTCAATAAAGATTTTGCCTTTTCAAAATTACCCGCTGCTATTTCGTAGTGTGCCCG
>JBDTVX010000121.1:0-13981 GCA_040007015.1 Ferruginibacter sp.
CATTAAATTTTCCTTCTTTACTTAGTTCGTTAAAACGATCTGCTACTTCCTGAGTTGTCATTGTTATAAAATTTATCGGTAAAAAAATGAAAAACAAATTACATTTTTTATTCATCAAAAAAAAAGTTTTTCTGAGGAATTCATCAACACTTAACAGGCGATGCAAAGAACAAGCCAACAGTGAGAAGAAGAAGAGTAGAAATTGTTTTCAAAAATTTTGTTAAATCATTAGAATACAACCTAACCACTAAAACGCCAAAACAAATGTTAATACTGCGTTGGAGGGGCCATTTTATATTTTCATTGCACACCACTGGCATTGTTTTTTCGTAGTTGCTAACTCAAGATATCTATCATTTTAAAAAAAAGAATCATGAAAAAAGGACTTAGATCCGTGCGTTTTAGCCGCCTGGCATTAGCTGGAATAATATTAATGGCCCTCTCGTTTTCGGCCTGTAAGAAATCATTGGATGTTAATAATAACACGCCTGCTGCCGCCTTAATGGCTTTTAATCTTGCCCCGGATAAAGCAGCTGTTGGTATTGCCATCGGCGGTAATAATCTTACCAATATACCACTTGGTTATACCAGCTATACAGGAGCATACCTGAATATTTATCCCGGCACCAGGGAGGTGGCGTCTTATGACTATAATAGCAATGACAGCGCGTTTGCAATAGTCACCCAGAATTTTGAGTTGAATAAATATTATTCAGTATTTACGCTTGGCGCTAATGGAACTTACAGGAATGTTGTTGTAAATGATGGCCTGGAAAGCCTTTCCGATTCAAGCGGGAAAGCGTTTGTGCGTTATATAAATGCCATCCCGGATTCCACCAATCCAGTGGTTACCATTACCGCCAATGGAACAGACCTTACCAATAACAGTACATCATTTGCAACCGTTTCCGGCTTTACCGGGATTGCCCCGGGAGATATCACCATTAAGGTGGCTAACGGAACAAACATTTCTGCAAACCGTACCATTACATTGGAAAAAGGAAAAGTATATACGGTTCTGGTCGTAGGTATTCCGGGTAATGCCGATCCTGCAAAACTTGTACAGATCAAGTATATCACCAACGGTACAATAGACTAATCAAATTATTTCCCCCGGTGAGTCACTCTTTGGGGGGTGACTGACCAGGGAGAAATATATCCTAATATCTTACATCCACCACCCTATTCAGTGTATAACTAAAATCCCTATTCCCGACCATGAGTTTTTTTTCCCGGTCCAGGAAAAAAAGCACATTATCATCGCCTTTCTGCAGGAATATGGGTTTCCGCAGAGGGTGGTCCAACTGGTAAACAATTGTTTCCGGGTCTGCCTTTGTTCCTTTGGTTAAATACCATTTCCCTTTTAATATATTATCTTTTCTAAACACAAAACCTTCCAACTGGTATGTGCCTGTGTTTACCACAGTAGAATCTTTATAAAGTACGAGGCGCCATTTTATTTTTATACATTCAGGAATAGTTATTTCATTTAATTGTTTTGCCAGTTCCTGGCATGGTGTTCTTCCCTCAAAAACGCCAACAAGTGCTTTTCCCTTTTTTGTTGGTTGGGATATGCAAGCCCCTGATTGTAATAAAAAAAATACTACCAGGAATGGTAAAATGATATTTTTCATGATGATATTTTTTCTCTAATCATTTTTGAACCCTGTTCAATACATATCCAAATTGCGCATTTCCAACAATAAATTTCCCGTTGCCGTCTGCAAAGTGCAGGATATTATCATCCATTTGAACCAGTAAAAGTTCTGAATGTAATTTGTTTCCAGTTAAATGATAAACTTTGCCACGCGGATTCGGGTTTGTACCATGACCGGCAGTAAATTTTCCGGGTATATCTATCTTGTTCCCACCGCCTAAAAAATTCATGGTATTGGGCTGGTAGTCGCCATACGAAACTGCCAGTTGAAACGAGCCCGAATCATTTTTACTTTTATACAAACTTAAATCCCATTTAATAAATATGCAAGCCGTATCAGGAGGTATTTGCAGTAATGCCCTGATCAGGGAATCGCAGGGTGTACTTCCAACAAAAGACTCCCGGGCAGGTAAATTGAGGGATGAATTTGTTTGTGAACAGGAGTTTATCGCTATACAACAACCAAATAAAATTGCAAAGAAAGGCCTGGCGGGTATCATAAATTAATTTTTGATCAAATTAAAACCCTTTTTTAGAAAAAGAGATGAGCAATTAGATGTAATGACGCAATACCTTTACAAAAGGTAATTGTTACGCTGTCACTCATCACTCATTACTGATCACTCATCCCCGCTAAATACTCAATACTTCGTACTTATTATCCAGATGTTAAAAATCACAGGATTTAAACATTCATTTTAACTTTGAAGTAAATTTGAAGTCTACAAAAAAAACAATTGTATGAAAATTTCGACAAATGCTTTCCGGTTAATGGCAGCCCTGTGCTTTATGTTGATTTTATCTTCAGGTGTGGACGCTCAAAATAACCGTAGCCGGCGGCATGGCAATTATTACGGTTCCCGCCCCCGCGTTTCTGTTGGGATTGGAATTAACCCACATTATGATTATCGCCCCGCCCTGAGGCCGCGTATTTACTATCACCCTCCCTACAGGCTACCTTATCGTTATGGCCACTTCGGTCCTGCTTTTGGATTAAGGATCGGCATTTTACCTTTTGGCTACAGCCAATTCTTTATAGGAGGAGATCCTTACTATTATAATGACGGCATCTATTATCGCCCTTACTCAAGTGGTGGGTATACAGTAACCGCACCGCCATTGGGAGCCATGGTTAAGCATTTACCTTCCGGCACTAAAGTGTCTGTTATTGACGGGCAAAAATATTATGTAATAGGGGGAACCTTTTACCAGGAAAGAACCAGCTCCAATAATAAAGTCCGTTATGAAGTAGTGGGTACCGATGGTGTATTAAATACTACCAATGCGGATGCGGATGAGGATGACAATGATACTACCCAGGCTCCTCCTCCCGCGCAAGGAAATAATAATAGCCCGGCACCCGTTGAAGGCACAATAGTAAATCAGTTACCGGCCGGCAGCACGGCCATCATAATCAGCCAGCAAAAATATTATCTATCTCCCGCAGGTGTTTATTACGAGGAAATGATGGATGCTAATAATAAGGTAAGTTATAAAGTAGCGGGTACGTCGGCTCCGGCAACAAAGACAGATGCAGCTTCATCCGGTTTGCAGTAAATTAGGTAGCTAATGTGCTAGTGCCTGCCCGGCGGAAGACTGGGGGAGTGGTTTAATATGGTCAGATGCTCCTGAGTTTATTTTTCAGGATACCGGCTGCTTTTGTATAGCCCCCTTCTGATCCATCTACGAAATGAACATGATTGTCATTCAGATTACGCACATAACACGACATGATAGATTCCTTACTTACATATAGTCCATAAATTATTTCGCCGCCTGTTTCCATTTCATTCAACGCCGCTTCCAGTAATTCCCTTTGTTGTGAAGTGCCGGCGATAACCGTATTTATTCTTCCGTCAATTATCAGCGTGTCAGATAATTGCACCAGCTGATCCAGGTATAATTTACCCTTTTTTGTACGAAAATAAAAGCTGCCCAATATTAAGCCCTGGCCCCATGTTTTTAACAGGTAATACATATTAAAAGCTCCGAACCTGGTACGCATTTCCATCCTGACCTTTGCAAGGGTAGTCTTTATTTTAAGCTTTGAAACGGATATGGGCCGCCTGATTTGTGGCGCCCCATAAATTTCATCCAGGCATTCAATTACTTTTTTAAATACAAGGGACTGATCTGTCATTTCTTTTGCTATCACCAGCAGGCTAACGACTTCGTAATTATTTTCCGGGGGCTTAATTCTATCCCAACGGCACTGCATACCGGTGAGATCCAGCGCATCTTCAGTTGTTAGAGAATTGCTGAAAATATAATCTTCTCCCTTAATTATTTTTTCAGCAAAAGCCAGACCGTTTCCTAATAACACGGGGATCGAAAATACGGACGAGGTTCTAAATTTACTGATCTTAAGCTCTTGTCCATTTTGATAAATTTCAGCAACCTGGAGGTTACCTACTCTTAATGAAAAATTATTATTGTGTTGCGTATGCTGCTGGTGAATTAATAGGGCCCGCATGGCCGCATCAAGGATGGAAGGCGGTAGGATAAAGGTGGCACCATCCCCGCCAAAAAAAAAGGGCACCAAAAGGTTGGCCCGATAGGCAATGTTTAGTACCGCTACGATACTTCCCGTTGCTACCAGGTTTACTGCTTCATGAAGTCCCTGCTGAATAGCCAGCGTAGAATTTTTGACGTCCGTAATGACCACCCACCAATTGTCAGGCACTTTATAAAAAAGATGTTCCTCCGTCAGCAGGTCGGCAAGAGGAATTTCGTTTACCGGCAACCTTGAATAGAACAGTTCATTATTTGGTGATGGCATATTGTTGGTTGTTGGCCGTTGTTGGCTGGTTGTTGATGGTTCGTTGATGGTTGGTCGTTGTTAGTTGGCCGTTGATGGTGGTTTTTTAAAATTAAAGGTAAGTTTTTTGTAAACCCAACAGGCTTCACTGCTCTTACAATGAAAATAAAAATTATATAGAAATGTTTTTTTATTAATATTTTTTATAATCTTTGCATCCTTCAATTTTATGAATATGAAATTCTTTTAAGGAACCGCTTTAGTACAGGTTCCATCTTCAGTGATTATTTATTCAGCAGCTTGTTCTGTTGAACTCCTTATTTATTCTAACCAGTTAAGCATTAAAAAGAATTTCATGTCAACTTATCAAATTAAAACCAATCGTATATCATCTGTTCTTTCACTGATCCGGCAATCACTGAAGGGTGAGGCACAGGATTATACTAAGGGCAGCATCCGTAAAGCAGTTATTTTACTGGCCATCCCAATGGTGCTTGAAATGTGCATGGAAAGCGTCTTTGCCGTGGTAGATATTTATTTTGTTAGCCATCTGGGCAAGCACGCTACATCAACCGTAGGACTTACAGAATCTGTAATCACTATTGTTTATTCGCTGGCAATCGGGATCAGTATGGCAGCAACCGCTATGGTAGCAAGACGCATAGGAGAAAAAAATGAGAAAGCTGCTTCCATGGCAGGTATGCAGTCGATATTTATTTCACTTGCCATAACCATAGCAGTGAGCATTCCGGGCTTTATTTATTCAGCCGATATTTTACGCCTGATGGGTGCGGAAGATGCCGCCGTTGAAATTGGCGTGGGCTATACCCGCATCATCATGGGTGGCAGCCTTGTGATCATGTTGCTATTTCTTATCAATGGAATTTTCCGTGGGGCAGGCGATGCAATGATGGCCCTGAAAAGCCTGTGGCTGGCCAATATCTGCAATATCATTTTATGCCCCCTGCTTATCCGCGGTCTTGGTCCTATACCGGCTTTCGGGGTAACGGGCGCAGCAATGGCCACTACCATCGGGCGAGGCATTGGTGTTATTTACCAATTGTATCATTTGTTTAACGGCAGGCGGTTGATACAATTCACCATCAAACACCTGGCACCGGATTGGGAGATCATCCGCTCTATCTTTACCATTGCATGGCCCGCAACCCTGCAGTTCCTGATCGGTTCCGGGAGCTGGATCGTACTGGCAAGCCTGGTAGTTACCACCGGCCACAGCGACGCCTCCGCAGGATACCAGATCGCGATCAGGATCATCATGTTTTTCTTATTGCCGGCATGGGGCATGAGTAATGCCGCGGCTACTTTGGCAGGGCAAAACCTCGGCGCATTGCAACCGCAAAGAGCAGAAGAGTCCGTTATTAAAACCGCTAAATACAATGCCATTTTTACGGGCCTGGTATCGGTTATTTTACTGGCTTTTGCACCAGCGATCATTTCCTTTTTTACGAAGGAAGTTGCCGTGGCTTACTACGCAGTTCTTGCGGTGCGTATTGTAAGTGCAGGCTATATTTTTTATGGTGTTGGAATGGTAATGGCAAATGCATTTAACGGCGCCGGTGATACACGCACACCCACTATAATTAATTTGTTTGGCTTCTGGTTTTTCCAGATCCCGTTGGCATGGGTGTTATCAAAAACCTTTAACATGGGGCCGGTGGGCGTTTTTATTGCCATCCCCGTATCAGAAACAGCCATCAGTATTGTGGCCTATATTTTATTCAAAAAGGGTAAATGGAAACTGAAGAAAGTATAAATTTTTTGCTTACTTCAATAAAGAGCCCTGCCATTCTACCAGGAAAGCGGAAAGTTTCGATTGATCGAATAACAACGTTTTGGCCTTATGCTGCCTGAAATATTCTTTTACATAAGTTGCAATATCCTTGTCCCCGGGCAATCTCAAACAAACAATATTTTCTTCTGCGCCCGTTGCTGTTTTATTTTCCCAATCAAGCGCTACCTGGGCTTTTATAACTAATTCCCTGATTTCTACCGGCATAATAATATAATTTATTTAAAAATGTAAAATACAGAAAATATGTCTTCCTGACGAATTTTGCAATTTCAATAGAAGCAGTCAATGGAATAAAAAAATTATATTTAGAAGTTGTTTAAAATGTAATTCCCTTTTCCTCTCTTGCAATTACAGGTTAAGAATATGGCAAACCCGTGAAGCCCATTCCTATACTTCCACAGCCGTTTTCATCAATCGCCGACGGGACTGATAGCCGCCGTCGGCGTAGTAACCGCGCAACCCCGTCAGCGGTTGTAAAGCCTGATGGCGGTTGATTGGTTTTGTTTTTTAGCCACTTCTTAATTACAAGAAATCCTAAAAATCATTTTTAAGCAGCATCCCCCGGGATATTTCGGTTTACAGGAATGTTTATAATTTTTTATTCCTAAATTGAACTCAAAAGCTAAAACTAAATCAAATGAAAAAGATATCCACGATGATTGTACAGCCAATTTGTAGCAGGCTGCCCTTGCAGTTTTTGATTTTGCTATTTGTAATAAATGTAACCAAAGCAAACGGTGTTCATCCCCAAAAGAATGCAGATCCTTCTATTGAGGGAAGATGGGATTTGACCATTGATGTGTCAGGTAAACCGGTTCCCTCCTGGCTTGAAGTACGGCATTCGGGATTGCATACTTTGGTTGGCCAGTTTGTAGGCGCAGGGGGTAGCGCGCGCCCAATATCCCGGGTTAATTTTACCAGCGGAAAAATAGACTTTACACTACCACCGCAATGGGAAAAAGAAAGCGCTGATATTTCAGTGGAAGGCACTTTACAGGGCGATAGTTTAAAAGGCACCCTGGTGGCCAGTGATGGCAAAAGCTATAGCTGGGTTGGCCTAAGGGCACCGGCCCTGCGTAGGCAGTCAACACCTGTTTGGGGAAAGCCAATTACACTATTCAACGGCAGCGATCTTAAAGGGTGGCACGCCCTGGGTGACAACCAATGGATAGCGGAATCCGGTATTTTGAGAAGCCCTAAATCCGGCGCCAACCTGGTAACGGATAAATCCTTTGACGACTTTAAACTGCATATTGAATTCCGCTATCCCAAGGATAGCAATAGTGGTGTTTATCTTCGTGGGCGTTACGAAGTACAGGTTTCAGATAGTAAAGGCCTGGAACCCTTGAAAGACCAGCTCGGCGCTATTTATGGGTTTATATCTCCAAGCGAGATGGTGGCAAAGGAAGCCGGCGAATGGCAGCAATACGATATCACCCTGGTAGGTAGAATGGTAACGGTGGTGGCTAATGGAACAACTATTATCTGCAACCAGGAGATTCCCGGAATTACCGGCGGCGCAATTGATAGTAAGGAAGGTGAACCCGGCCCTTTACTGATACAGGGAGATCACGGGCCAGTTGAATACCGCAATATTATCCTTACACCGGCTAAGTAATGTATCCAGGAAGTTCTTGATGTTGTTTGCGGTTATTACCCGGGCGTTAGCTGTGGAGTTGCGCCTCACCAATGGTAATTTTAAAGGTCGCTGAGCATTCAATTCAATAACACATTTTACAGATATACTTTAATTTGAAAAGTGTACCAGGGCTTAACAATGATGATTACGAAAATTAGAATATCGTGAAAATGATCTGAATTAAATATGCAAATTAAGGCTGGTCTCCGGGAATAAAATTCGTGTAATGGTAACAACTTCTTTAATACTTCCTCAACCTGTTTTACGGGATTTTATCCATTATTATAGCTTATGCAAATCCGGGTTTACTCATGTCAGCATAACCAGTCCGTTATTTGCCCATCATGATACCAGTATTTGCTTTTTTTTAAGTGGGTCACCGGTATATAAAACTAGCTCCGAAACCGTGGGAAAAGAACGCATCCACAAGGTTTCTCTTTTTGGCTTGATGACCCATTGTGCAGGATCCATTACTGTTGAAGGAAATTATGAAACTTTCATCATAGAATTCAGGCCAAACGGTTTTAATAAAATGTTCGGTATCCCGGCCGGCAGCATCTGCAATACTATTTTTCCGGCAAATGAAGTTATCGGGAATTGTATAGAACATTTTTATGAAGAATTGCTTCGCGTTACAGGCGCAACCGAAATGGCATCTCTCGCTAACAAATTTCTGATTGGTTTTTTAAACCGGCAAAAAGCAGTGTATTTTAATGATGGGATTACAAAAATTTCCAATCAATTATTAACCAGCATTTATACAAACAATATCCCGCAATATGCTTACCAGGCAAATATGAGTATGCGAAATTTTGAAAGAAGATTTGTAGAGCAGGTAGGAACTTCACCGAAATTATTCTGTCGTTTGCTTCGCTTTAATACCGCTGTTAAATTTAAAATTATTGATCCCGAAAAAAGCTGGAACCAAATAGCGGATGAGTGTGGTTATTATGACGATATGCACATGATCAAAGAATTTAAACAGTTTGCAAATGCAAGTCCGGCCACTCTTTTTAAAGATAATCCCTGGTATATGGAAGAGACATTTACCACCATTGAACAACCCCCATTTTAAAAGAAGGAAACAAAAAATCATGTTACAAAATTTTCAAAGCACTGTTCATCCAGACTCATCATGAACCCGTTTTACTGATAAATAAAGTTTGGCGGCTTCTTACTACTTCTGTTCAATGACGGTTTGGTATCTTTGAAAAATAGCAATAAAAAACCCACCTGGTCACCTATAAAAGTATAAAATAATGAGCATGAATGTTCCTGATAACTGGTACGAAACTTTTTTCTCCGGCATCAATTGTGAAATGTGGGAGAAGGCAGTTACAGCCGACTGGACAGAAAAAGAATCGTCCTTTTTAATGGATGTGATGGATATAACCAAAGGAGGAAATATTTTGGATATCCCTTGCGGCACGGGAAGGATCGGCATAGAATTAGCAAAAAAAGATTTTAATGTAACCTGTGTAGATATTTCTGAAGAATATATCACCAGCCTTAAGCAAAAAGTAAAAGAAGATAATTTACCCATCCGGGTAATACTGGGAAATATTTTATCAGTTGAACTTACGGATTCCTTTGATGGGGCATTCTGCTTAGGCAATAGTTTTGGATATTTCGATTACGATGGCATGCAACTGTTCGTAAAAAAAGTTGCAGCATGTTTAAAACCCGGGAGCCGTTTTGTTATCAATTCAGGAATGGTGGCCGAAAGCATTTTGCCAAAAATTCCGGCGGAAAAAACATATACCATTGAAGATTTTACAATGCAGGTAAACAATGAGTATTTCGTGAACGGCAGTTACATGGTGAGTCGTTTAAAATACACCAGGAACGATCAAACTGAAGTGCACAGCTTTAAGCATTATGTTTATACTATGGGTGAAATAAAAAGGTTATTAAGATTATTTGGGTTAAATATAATTGCGCTTTATAATTCTGTTGATAAAACGCCTTACGAATTGGGTGATGCGCAGGTATATTTGGTGGCAGAGAAAATCTGAGCGCGTTTCGCAAATTATCAAATGGCCTTAAGTTTGAATAATTATTTTTATAGGATTAACCAGATAAGGCGCAAAGTTATTTCCATTAACATTTGGGTCTGCGAGCGACGACTCGAATTTATATCAGTAACTGCATAAGCAGCCTCTTTTGGATCGGTCACGGCGAAGCCGGGATTCAAAAAATGCGTAGCAAATTTTTTGAAAGATGCAAAAGCAGCTGCGTTGCAGTTACGCAGCCCGCCGGCTGGGGAGGCAAAAGCATTGAATTAAAAGAGAAATTAAATAAAGATATGCTTTTGCTCCTTATCTGGATAATCCTATATTTTTAATTCCTCTTAACAATTTTACTACCCCCTTTTTTATTCGCACTGCGCTTAATAATAAAATCTGCCATGCCTCCAATATCCTTATTGCTAAGCGAACCTTCCCAGGCAGGCATGCCTTTTTGAATAATTCCATCCCGAATATTTTTTATAATGGCCTGTTTGCCTGAACCGTATTCCCATTGATTATCAAGCATGCTTTTAGCCCTTTCCGTTCCTTCAAGGTACTTACCATGACAACCTGCACATAATTCAATATAGCTTTTTTCAATTGTTTTTTTACCGGACATTTTATAAACAGCAGCCTGGCCGTTACCTGGAATTTTCATTTGCATGATATTAACTCCCGGCAGGGGCCTCATTCTACAAATCATATCGTAACCCGCTACCGGCTTGCCTTCCGGAGGATCATTTTGAGATGTTGAAAAATAAATATACCCTTCCGGTCCAACAGTTAATGCCCTGATACGGCCATAAGTATGCAATAATAAATTTTCATTTGAAATAATTTTTTGCTTATTCACCCCGAGTTGCATGATAGCTTCTCCGCGAAGACAAGCCATCAGCAAACTACCTTTTAATGCAGGGAAGGCATCTCCATTATAAAACACCATTTCAGATGGGGCGACAGAAGGCGTAAATTCCAGCAGCGGTGAAATCATATTTTCTCCTGTTTCCCGGTGATGAATTACCGGCCAGCCATAATTCATTCCCTTTTGAATAAGGTTTACTTCATCTCCGCCTGTCGGGCCGTGTTCAGAATTGTATAGGTCGCCGGTTGACGATTGAAAATCCAGCCCCTGCGTATTGCGGTGGCCATATGTCCAAATCTCTTTACGGGCTGTATCATTTTTTATAAATGGATTATCCCCGGGTATGCTTCCATCGCCATTCACACGAAGGATCTTACCATTCAGCGACTTCAGGTCCTGCGCCAGTATTGGCCTGTCTGCATCACCTGTTGTAATATAAAGTTTCGCATCGGGACCAAATTTTAAACGGCAGCCTGTATGATTTGGGCTCGCGTGAATGCTATCTATAATAACGGCAGGATTATGTAAGCTATCGTTATTAAACCGGTAACGTACAACGCGAAGAAATGCATTCTTACCTTTACTGTAATTGTATGAAATATACACGTATTTATTATTTATAAAATCCGGATGTATACAGATACCCAGTAATCCCATTTTTTTTGTAGTATCAATTTGTTCAACAATAAGCACAGGTTTAGTTATCAGCTGGTTGTTACGTAACAATCTTACCTTACCGTTTCGTTCACTGAATAATAATGTTTCCTTATTTATAAAAACCATTGACCAGGGAACCGTTAAACCTGTTGCCAGGGTATCAATAATAAAACCTTCCGGAACATGGCCGTACTTTTTATCATGTGTATTATTAAACGCAACGAGGCCCATCAGTATTACTATCAGTAAAATAGAAGAGGGTAAGATTTTTCGCATAGTCTCTATATTTATTATAATCTTTATTTTAAAAAGTTTAGGCCTTTTTTGAAAAATGTAAATTTTTTAAAATATCAATCTTCACTACCCGATGGCAGTTTTAATAATTCCCCTTCTTTTACAGGAACCCCAAAATTGGGGGAACCGTCTTTGTTCCAGGAAAATGGCTGGGCCCGGGGAGAGCGAAATCCCCCACAGCCCTGTCCCGGCCGGGCATTTGCGTGGTACAATATATAATCCTCTTTCCCATCAGGCGATTTGAAAAACGAATTATGGCCGGGTGCGTACACGCTGTTTTCCTTTGATTGTTTGAAAACTGGCTCTGACGATTTTTTCCAGGAGGCGGGGTCCATCAGGTTGGATTTGCCGGAGGCAGTTAACATGCCCAACGCATAAAAATCAGTCCAGCAACCACTTGCGGAGTAAATGAGAAAAACTTTACTATCGTGAATCAATACCTCCGGACCTTCATTCACTTTAACAACAGGTGGATCATCCGGATTATTTAATTTGCCCATTATTTCCCATGGTAATTCCGGGCTTGATATTTTTATCCTTTCACCTTCTATTGCCCAGGGGTTTTTCATTTTCGCGATATAAATATCTTGCTTGCCATTTACATCCCCTTCCCAGCCAGACCAGATAGCGTACAATTGCTTTTTATATTCAAACACGGATCCATCGATGCTCCATTTATCTTCCGGTGTTGTCATTTTACCTTTCATTGTCCACGCTCCATTGAGCGGATCCATTGAGCTGTTTTCCAATACCCAAAGGCGATGATTTATATTTTTGCCGCTATCGGCAGCAAAATAAATATACCATTTACCCTGCAGAAAATGAATTTCCGGCGCCCACAACTCCCTGGAATAAGGCCCTGATGCGGGAGGGTTGAAAACAACTTTCTTTTCAGCTGTTCTTAGCCCGGCAATACTTTTCGTCTTCCAAAGCGTTATATTCTTCCCGGTTGAGTTGGTATAATAATAATAACCATCTTTATAAAAGCACCAGGGATCGGCACCTGAAGAAAGTAATGGATTGGTAAAAGTTTTTGACAATTGAGCGTAGGCGTTAGTCGTTAAGGTAATTTTCACGATCATAACGTAAAAGAGTAAACGCAATATCTTCATATCAATCATTTATTTTTAAAGATTATAAAGCAAAATGTGAAAATAATTTACGGTAGCCTTCGCTCATTTTCAAATTTTCAAATTGTTGAATTTTAAAATTAGTTCATTTCACTACCGGGAACGACGCAATCCTTAGTCTTGCCGCTCCCATGGGTATAAGTTCTATTGAATCTTCTTTTGTAGACACCGTTACGGGACTTTGTGGCAATATATCACACAACCCGTATTTATCCAATATCCATTCGGGAATAATTTTCCCTTTGGCTCTCAACAAGAAAGGCACCGCTTCAGGCGTAAAAGGAAAATTATTTTCGGGCCATGATTTTTTGACTATTTCAAACTGGTTCTCCAATGGCTGATCATTTAATACCAGGCCGTAGTTCCACATGCTGGCAGGATAAATTTCATACGAAGGCCACTGCGACTGATCTGTATTTTCCTGCCATTTTGAATCGCCAATCGCAGATTTTTTACTATCCATCCGTTTATAGGATTCATCAATTTTTAAAGAGAATGTGAGTGGCCCGTAATTGATGCTCACGCTTCCTTTATTCCTGGTCCATTCATCTTTTGTAAGTTTCAATGGCAATATTAATTCTACCACATCACCCTGCTTCCATTTCCTTTCTATCCTGGCATATGAGCCTGCTTCAAAAGATGATGATTGTGCAATGCCATTCACCGCCAGCTTTGCATTGCTGCACCAGGCTGGAATGCGTAAGTACAAGGGGAAATTTACCATGGCCGTGGTGCTGATCTCAATTTTTATATTTTCATCAAATGGATAATGGGTGGTTTGTTTTAAAGTAACAATATTCCCCTTGCCAACTTTGGCGGTTACTTCGCTGCTGTTGTAGAGGATGGCTGCAATGCCATTATCAGGTGTTGCCATCCATAAATGTTCTGCGTAATAGGGCCATCCCTGTGCATGATTGTGCTGGCAACACCGGCTGCTGAAAGGGTTCATCATTAAAAAAGGCCCTTCGTTTTGAATACCGGGTGCGTGATTCCTGCTATCACTTACCACCATGTTGGGAGCAGTAAGATAGCGCAATCCTTTAAAGTCGGGCATTACCGCAGCAGGATAAGTATTGAAAGCCACTTCTTCGCAATGATCGGCCCACATGGGATCCCCGGTGATGCCGGTTAATATTTCATCGGAAGCCATCTGCTCTACCAT
>JBDTVX010000122.1:0-13932 GCA_040007015.1 Ferruginibacter sp.
CATCGCTTTCGCCTCCCCAGCCGGCGGGGCTGCGTAACTGCAACGCCGCTGCCTTTGCTTCTTTCAAAAAATATGCTAAGGCATTTTTTGAATACCGGCTTCGCCGTTACCGAACCAAAGGAGGCGGCTTATGCAATTACTGTTTTAAACGCGAACTAAAAATTGATACAACATACCGGCAATGCTTTTGTCAGATTTAATTAATTCCTACATGTATTGAAACATTCAACAGGGAAAATTCGATATAACTGCGATCTGTAAAGGCTTTCAGAGTTTTCTTGCAGACCTAGTTAATTCGATACAGATTAGCGGAAAGTTCATAAGTGCATCGAAACGTGTCTATTTTTAAATGTTATCGAGCATGGATGCCAAATATAATAATTTGTCGAATTGTGGTGTCTTCATCGAAACGGTTTAGGATTGAATTGTAACAAACAACCATCACTATCCTCCTTTACCCATATATCCTGCCGATTGCGTCCTTATATTTTTCCATAATGACTTTTCGCTTGAGCTTTAGCGTTGGGGTAAGCTCACCGCTGTCGATCGTCCATTCATTGGGTAATAATTCAAAACGTTTTACCTGTTCTACCTGGTTAAAATATTTATTAAAATTATCCATCAGGTCCCGGTATAATTCTAACACTTTGGGATGATGAATTGTATCTTCATTGGTAGTAAAAGAAATTTCTTTTTGACGCATCCATTCTTTCAGGTTTGGTATGGAAGGAACGATCAGTGCGCCCACAAATTTCCGGTCGGCTCCAATCACCATCATCTGTTCAATAAACGGGGACTCTTTCATCCTGTTCTCAATTGGCTGGGGGGCCACGTATTTACCACCGCTTGTCTTAAACAGTTCCTTTTTCCGGTCCGTTATCTTTAAATATTTACCTTCTTCAAATACCCCGATGTCGCCGGTATGCAGCCATCCGTCTATGATCGTTTCAGCGGTTAAATCGGGCCGGTTATAGTATCCCATCATTACGCTCGGGCCCTTTACGCATATTTCACCATCCGGTTCCAGCTTCACCTGTTGCCCTTGTAGCACAGGGCCTACGGTGCCAAATTTAGCCCCCCCTTTGTATTGGCAATTTACGCTGATTACGGGGCTGTTCTCTGTTGGCCCATATCCTTCATAAATAGGTATCCTGGCAGCAGAAAATACCCTTATCAGGCGAACCTGGCAGGCAGCGCCCCCGGTTATAATTAAGTTTATATTATTACCCAGCGCTTCCCTCCACTTATTAAAAATTAATTTATTGGCAATAGCAAGCTGAAGGCTGTAACTCAATCCATGGCTTTTTTGATTATCATAATTATCGGCCAGCGAAACTGCCCAGTAAAATAATTTACGTTTAATACCACTAAGCTCAGCGCCTTTTGCCATTATCTTTTCATACACTTTTTCAAGTAGCCTTGGTACCGTACAAAATAGGTGGGGCTGTATTTCTTTTAAATTATCGGCAATGGTATCCAGGCTTTCGGCATAATAAATTGAAATGCCGCTATTCATATAAATATAAGAAACCATCCTTTCAAAAATATGGTTCAGCGGCAAAAAACTGAGCGACTTTCCAGTCACATTTTTTTCAAAAGGAAAACTTTTTACCGAGTTAAGTACGTTTGTAACAATGTTGCGATGACTAAGCATTACACCCTTGGGCGTACCTGTTGTGCCGGATGTATAAATGATGGTTGCACAATGTTCTGCTGTTATCGCTTCCTTCAGTTCAGCCAGTTTTAAATAATCACGCTCATTGGGTAGCGCCAATATAGTTTTCCAATGATCAACAGATGGCAGTTCGTCAAAACTATACACATTTAATAAGGAAGGAATTCTGGTACGGATGCTTGCTACCTTATATAAAATTTCCTGGCCGCTGATAAAGGCCAGTTTTACGCCGGCATCATTAAAAATAAATTCCAGTTCATTGATGTTGGTGGTGGGATAGATAGGGCAAAGTAAAGCCCCTATCTGCTGGCATGCCATATCCAGCATCAGCCATTCGGGCCTGTTCTTGCTTACCAGTGCAATTTTATCCTGCTTTTCAACAGTCATGTCATTCCCACTTATGCCCAGGCTTATAAGACCCGCACTTAAATTGTTTACTATTGCCGATACTTCAGCGGTACTATATGGCCTCCAGTTGCCATTTTCTTTACCATTGATCATATCAGCTTTTGGAAATTTGTCCAACTGGTTTTGTAAGAAATCGAATAGCCTGGAATTTTCGTTCATATGCGATCGTTCAACTTTTTGTAAAGAAATCATTCATTCTGCTTTAGCTTTTGTACGCTCTTTCGATAAAGAAAATTCCCGCGTTTGACAGGCTTTGTGTTTGTAAATAAAAAACCGGTTCACCCTGGTTTTTAATAATGCGGAACTAAGATAAATAAAAAAGCCGTCCCAATTGCCTGCAATGGTGAAATTTTCGGTATAAGAAATCTGTTTAAAAATGATTTCAGTATTAGCTCGTAGATTTTATTTGGCCATGAATGCACGAATTCACGCGAATAAAGACAATTTTTGTAAATAAATTTCGTGAAAATCCGAAAGCTATCTGATCGTGGCAAAAAAAATCTAAACTGCTTCTAAGGTAAATTGTGGTAATACTGCCCGGCGGGAACTTTATATATCCTTCCTCTTTGAAAACGGCTAAACTCATTATAATCCGAAGAATGAGTAGTGATCCAGTTTTGGTAAGCGGCTAAATTTTGAACCGTACCAAATAGCCACTGGTTATAGGCATCAAACATACCTTCCTGTAAAAGCTGCCGATAGTATTCAAATAAGCGATTTGGATATTTGGCTGCAAAATCATGGAACCAATCCAGTGTAAAGCGGGTCCGGATCATCGTAAGCGTTTCAGGGTTGATGCCTTCCGACGCAATAAGGCTTTGTTTCTTCATTGTTTGGAGAAAAGCATTTGTAAAGTTCCCCGTTTCTTTATTTATTTTATTGAAATCAGTTTCAGCAAATATTTTTTTATAGTTTTCCATCATGATGGATTTAATTTCAGGCGTGCTCTTATTAAGTGGTTCAAGGTTTACAAAAACCTCCCCATAAATAATGCACCATACCTTGTCGCCGGTAAAAGAATAAAACTTGCATGCATTGTAATAATTTTTTGGAAAATTAGGGTCTGTTTCAATCCCCTTTTCCCATTGTTTGATAGCCTCATAATTTTTTTGGTCCCAAAGCAACTCGCCAAAGTCATTGTATAGCGGTCCGCTTTTTGGAAATTTTTTTAGGCCCCTCCGATATATTTTTTCACTTTCTTTGGGTTGATACAATTGTTTATGCATATCCGCGGCTATCTGGAAGCATTGGTCATCGGCTTCTTCCCTGTCGAGAACGGGCTTAATCTCATCCAGTCCTTTGGTATAATTTCTTTGAAAATAATAATTTAATGCCAGGTCTTTCGTGATATCAATGTTCCCGGGTTCCAGGGTAGAAGCGCGGTTCAATACAAGGTAGGCATTGGTAAAATCCCCCTGCTGCATAAAAGACCTGGCTGTTTCCTGCAATTCTTTGACGGATTGTGCATGGCAAAACTGAACCGAAAATAAAAGGCCTGCAAGAAAAAGGGCTTTAGTTATAGATATCATTTGGTATAACTTTGATAGTTGATAGTTGATAGTTGATGGCTGGTCGTTGATCGTTGATCGTAAAAGTGTCTTTAAATTTAGCCATGGTTATTCTACATCATTAAAATATTCTGCAAAATTAAACACCAACCGTGTGAAAGAAAACTGGTACATGATCGAACAACTACCAACTTTCAGCGATCAGCCATGGCCTTCCAGCAATACTAATTAATCAGGTGTGTGAGCAACCCATCCCGTAATTTCGGTTCAAACCAGGTACTCTTTGGCGGCATTACATTTCCACTATCTGCGATATCAAATAATTGCTGAATGCTAACCGGGTGCAGGCTGATAGCAAGGGCCATTTCACCGCTGTCTACTCTTTTTTCAAGCTCTTCCAATCCGCGGATGCCACCCACAAAATCGATTCGCTGATCGGTACGCTGGTCCTTTATGCCGAGCAGGGGATCCAGCAAATTGTTTTGCAAAATGGTTACATCTAAAATGCCAATCGGGTCATTGGTCCAGGTATTCTCTTTAGCGGCCAGGCAATACCATTGCTTGCCAATGTATAATCCAAACTCGTGCAGCTTTTCCGGGGAGAAGGCTTTCCCGGCTTTTTCCACCGTAAAGTCATTCATGGCTTTTTCCAGGAATTCCGCTACACTTAAGCCATTCAAATCCTTTACCACACGGTTATAATCCATAATGTGCAGTTGGTTGGAGGGGAATAAAGTGGTCAGGAAAATATTAGCGCCTTCCGGGGCTTTCTTGCCCAGGGCCTTGCGAACTTTAGCCGCCGAAGCAGCCCGGTGATGACCGTCGGCAATATAAGTAAAGGGAACCTGCGTCTTAAATAACTCAGATATCGTATCAATGGTACTTGTATTATTAATAATCCAGATGCTATGTTGTATGCCGTCATCTGCCAGCAGGTCGTACACCGGGTTCTTTTCTTTTTTCCACTTACTGATCAACAGGTCGATATCATCTACATTTTTATATGCTAAAAAAACATTGCCTGTTTGCGCACCTGTGGTGGCGATATGGTTAATTCTATCCTGCTCCTTTTCCGGTCTTGTAAATTCATGCTTTTTTATCAGGTCATTTTCATAGTCATCCACACTGCTTCCGCAAACCAATCCCGTTTGGCTTCTTGCATTTCCGTCCGATCCGGCACGGGCGGGCATCACCAGCTGGTAGATATAATAACACGCCTTGCTTTCGCGAAATAAGATATTCCTGCTGATAAATGCATCCAGGTTTTTTTTAGCGGTATCATATACATGCTGGGAGTGAATGTCAACATCTTCCGGTAAATCAATTTCACTTTTAGTGATATGTAAAAAGCTGCAGGGATTGCCCTGCGCCTCTATCTTCGCTTCCTTACTATTGAGCACATCGTAAGGGCGCGATGCTACCTTTTTGGCATGCTGCGCCTCAGGGCGCAGGGCTTTAAAGGGGTGTATAGTGATCATCGTGTAAGATTATTAACTTGTCGCAAATATATTGCAATTGTTTTATGCATCGGTTAATGCAAATTCTTTCATGGTATTTACCAATACCTCCACACTGCTCATGGGCAATGCATTGTATAAAGATGCCCTGAAACCACCCACCAGCCGGTGTCCCTTGATACCCACAATATTCCTTTGCTTCGTAAAACTTAGAAAGGCTTCTTCCAGGGAAGGGTCATTCATTATAAAACAAACATTCATTTTACTTCTGTCTTCCGGGATCACCGTGCCGCTAAATAAAGGATTTTCGTCTATCTCTTTGTAGAGTAAGGCGGCTTTTGCCTCATTTAATTTTTCTATGGCGGCCACCCCACCCAGGGCCTTTAGCCAACGAAGTGTTAGCAAACATACAAATACCGCGAATACCGGGGGTGTATTCAACATACTGCCGTCTCTTATATGATTGCGGTAATCCATAATTGTCGGGATAGTACGCTTTAGCTTACCCAAAATATTCTTATTTACCACAACAAGATTTACACCAGCGGGCCCCATATTTTTTTGCGCACCCGCATAGATCAGGTCGAAAGCATTAAAATCGATCACCCTGCTAAAAATATCGCTGCTCATATCTCCTACCAACGGTATACTGGTGTGTGGTATCTTATGCCATTGGCTTCCGTAAATGGTATTGTTGGTCGTGATATGAAAATAAGCAGCATCATTGGGTACCGCAAAATCTTTTGGAATTACAGTGTAATTACTTTCTTTACCTGAACACACTACTTCTACCTTTCCAAAAAGTTTGGCTTCCTTAATACCCTTAATGCCCCATACACCGGTATCGGCATAAGCGGCAGTGTCCTTCTCATCCAGCAGATTCATCGGCACCTGCATAAATTGCGTGGAAGCCCCGCCATGTAAAAACAATACTTCGTGGCGGTTATCCAATTGCATTAATTCCCTCACCAATCCCCTCACTTCATCCATCACTGCCTGGAAAGTTGGAGTACGATGGCCAATCTCTAAAATGGACAGGCCACTGTTATTGTAATTAAGGACAGCTTCACTTGCCTTCTGAAAAACTTCTTTTGGTAATATAGATGGCCCCGCATTAAAATTATGTACCACTGGTTATAATAATTAATAAAATGAACGATGATTTTTTCGAATGCAAAAGTACCCAATTGAAATCTAATCCTTTTGTGAAATTTATAATTCACGCATAAAGGCAGGTAAGGAAGTTCACGTAAAGCCGCAAAGGAGCAAAGGAAGAAGGCGCAATAAAATTATTTAAAGATATGTGGAATATAAAGGTGTTTTCATCTTCGCGCCTTTGCTCCTTTGCGTGAAAAAGCCTACTCCTCCTCCTTCAGGCGAAGGGCTCCAGCCCTGTGTCTCTTTGTTACTACTCTTCAATTTTAATTATAGTTGTCTACAAACGTGATATAATGGCAATATTACTTTAAGCTTTGATAAATTTAAGCTATGTTAATATTTATGCGCACAAGTATAAATTTATAGAATAAAGCCATGTATTTTACTACTTCCACCGTTGCGGACTGAATGATATATTACCGACGGAGTTGTATAAAACTATTTTTTTGTATGGCATCCGCCAGCCATGGCACTGGTTATACGCCGGAGCAGTGGATTATTTCATTGATAAAAAAGGGTTGCTGGATATCGTGATTTTGAATGGCTTTTAAGATGCGAATATTAGTAACATGGAAGACACAGGGCTGGAGCCCTGCGCCTGACGTAAATAAGGAAGTTCACGCAAAGACGCAAAGGCGCAAAGGAAGAAGCCGCAATAAAATTATTTAAAGATATGTGGAATATAAAGGTGTTTTCATCTTCGCGCCTTTGCTCCTTTGCGTGAAAAAGCCTACTCCTCCTCCTTCCCAATCATCCTGCCCCCATTTTTCCAGCTTTCATTCAATGCATCAAACTCTTTGGCATCCGCTTCGGAAAATTTTTGTTTGGATAAGCTGCGCAGATCGGGCTGCCCTGCATTTACCCAGGCGGTATACCAAAAGGAAGCGATGCTTGCAATAGCCAGGCGCATTCTTCTTTCGATCATTCCATCCAGTTTTTTATTGTATGCAATAGTAAATGCCGAAGAATATTGACGGATCAATACCCCGTTTCGGTTTTCAAAACCATATTTCTGATCGGAAGGAAAAACACGGGTAAGTTCGCGCTCAAAGGTTAAAACAGAATCTGAAGCTTTGGCACTTTCCAGCACCCTTGTCCATATATATTCTCCCGGATTATCAATATAATTTGCCTTGCCAATAAAAAAATCAAATTCTTTTTCTGCCAGTAATTCCGGTACGCGGCTTTCCCAAAATCCATGTATGCCCTTCTGGTTGGTGAACTGGCCGTTGTGATTGCTATTGGCGTGTAAGGGCACATGTGAGTCGGCTATATAATGACCCAGCTCCGCGCTGTTCTTTAGAATCTTGCTAAAGTTTTTTTCTTTAAAAGCATCCGTAAGGCGAAATAGCATTGTTTGTATATACCAGGGTACGATCCCGTAGGCTTTTAAAGAATCTTCCCCAAATTTTGCTACCGCATCTTTCCATTTACGCGGTAAATTTGTATAAGGATATGCACCGTAATGATCAATATCTATATAATGCCTGGGGCCCTCATCTGCTACAGCATACCGCCTTTTATCAGGGTCAACGGCGTGTTCGGTTATAAAAGCGATATTGGGTTTGTACAACACCATCATTTCGGGCGGCAATAAAAACGTAGCATAATAATTTATTTTCTGGTGCGCATAAAACCCCCAGCAAAAGCAATCTGTCACTAACAGAATACAGGAAAAAACCAATACCAAACGTTTCATGAAATGTTTTCGACAAAGGTAAATAGCCACCAATTACCGGGTATGGCTTTTACCTCCTGAATAGAAGTGTTTTTAAACAGGATCAAAATGAATGAAATCTGCTTTGTATTAAAGGTGCGTATTGTCTTCCACATCCGTAACCCCGCCGCTCACCGCAAACTTCATCGTTTGCGCGGCACTGATATTAGTAATTGGTTTTATTCTTTCCCTCGGTATGACATATACATTGCCGGCCACCGAATAAGCCATTGGTATATACACGGCCACATAATCCGTAAAGCCGAATTCTTCCATATTGTCCTGTGTAACAAATCCTACCCGCCATACATCGTTGTCATCCACATTGGCCAGCACATTTTGGGTGAATTTCTTTTTTTCACCGGCAAAAGCTTCAAAAAAGTCTTTTAAGGTAGAATAAATGAATTTTATACCGGGGGTTTTTTCCAGCAGCTTATCGAATGCATCCACTACTTTGCCGAATACAAAATTAGAAGACACATAGCCCACGGAAACTACCAGCAGGATCACTACAACAAAGCCAAGTCCCGTTATATGCCTCACATTGCCTTCCGCATCCGTCATTAGTTTGGGCATTATTCCGTGTAGCAGATTGGGTAAAATGCCATCGACAAATATAAAAAAAGTAGTGATGGCCCAAAAGGTAATCGCTATCGGAGCTAATATCAATAACCCCTGTAAAAAGAACTGGAATAATTGTTTATAACCGGATGATGTTTTCATTTTAAAAGAATTTAATGTTCAAAGGTAAATGATTGGTGCACGATGGGCCAATATGAAAAAAATGTTACCAATGGCAAAATAAACTGATGGAAACTTTGGTTACAATAAAAGTTTCCATAGTTTTGCATTCGATTATGACAGATTTTGATACAGGCGTAAGAATTAAAGAAAAGGCACATGACCTTTTTATGCAATATGGGCTGCGCAGTGTAAGTATGGATGATATTGCCGGAAACCTGGGGATGAGTAAAAAAACTATTTATCAGTACTATGCAGACAAGGATGAACTGATTGTAGCGGTGATCAATGAAGAACTTCAGCACAACCAGGCGATGTGTGATCGGGACCGTAAGTCATCTGACAATGCGGTACACGAGATTTTTTTGGCGATGGATATGGTAGTGGAGTTGTTTAGCACCATGAACCCCTCCCTGATATTTGATATGCAAAAATTTCATCCCAACGCCTTCCTGAAATTCCAGCAGCACAAGAACGATTTCCTTTATAATACGATCAGGGATAATATGGACAGGGGTATCAAAGAAAGGCTTTACAGGGAAGATCTTAATTTGGATATTATGGCAAGATACCGCGTAGAAAGTATGATGCTGCCTTTTCACCCTGATTTTCATACCAAATTAAAATACAACCTGGCACTTATAGAGGAAGAACTGATCACCCATTTTCTGTTTGGCCTGGCCTCACCAAAAGGTTATAAACTTATCGTAAAATATCAACAAGAGCGAATAAAAATAAGCAATGATGGAAAAAAACAGATTTAGAAAAGCAACGCTGCTGGTTGTTATTATACTAGGGGTGAACAGTCTAGCAATGGCACAAACAAGAAATGAGTTTTCTGTAAAACAGGCGGTTGATTATGGATTGAAAAATGCGGTAGAGGTAAAAAACGCTTTGCTGGATATTTTGATACAGGAGCAATCAAACCGGGATATCACTTCGGGCGCTTTTCCTGAAATAAGGGCCAATGGTACTTTTAATGACTATCTGAATATACCTACTACCTTATTACCCGGGGAAATAATTGGTCAGCCTGCCGGGACTTTTGTACCGGTGAAGTTCGGCACCAAGTATACTTCCGGCGGCGGTGTATCACTAAGCCAGGTATTATTTGACGGGCAGGTATTTGTAGGATTGCAGGCACGCAAAACAAGTGTTAATGCAAGACGGAAAGCGGCCGAGGTAACACAGGAAAATATCAAGGCGAATATTTACAAAACGTACTACCAACTGGTAGTCAGTAAAACACAGATAGAGCTATTGGACGCTAATATTGCCCGGCTGCAAAAATTGGAGCATGATACCAGGGAAATTTATAAAAATGGGTTTGCAGAAAAACTGGATGTAGACAAGCTCACTGTACAGATCGCCAACCTGCAAACTGAAAAGTTAACGACTTTGAATGGTATTAAGAATGGCTATACAGGTTTGAAAGTGTTGATGGGAATGCCTCTTAAAGACAGTGTGGTTTTAACGGATACGCTGAGTGAAGGCCAGATAAAAGAAAATATCCTGGAAAGCACGGATTACAAATACACTGATCGCAAAGAATACCAGGCGCTTGAGCTTACTCAAAAATTAAAAGAGTTCAATATAAAAAGATATAAGCTAAGCAATATTCCTGTATTAAGCTTTAATGCCAATTACAGCAAACAGGCCCAGCGCAGTGAATTTGATTTTTTTAAAAAAGGCGGCGATTGGTTCAGCACTTCCTATATCGGGCTCAACCTGAACATACCTATTTTTAAAGGGTTCAGCACCAGGGCAAAGATTAATCAGTCAAAATTGGAATTGCAGCAAACGCTGAATCAGCTCGAAGGATTAAAAATAAGTATCGACAATGATGTAGCGGTAGCTAAAAATAGTTTTATAACAGCCACTGCTACCATGGACTACCAGAAAGAGAATATGACCTTAGCGGAGCTGGTGTACAATCAAACAAAAAAGAAATACGAATCAGGCACCGGCAGCGCTACCGAGATCAATACAGCACAGGTTGACATGAAGACCGCCCAAACGAATTATATCAATGCATTGTACGACGCTGTTATTGCAAGGATAGACCTGTTAAAAGCGGTAGGCAGACTTTAATAAAATAAATCAATGATCATTCAAACTAACAACGTGTATAAATTATTTAACCCTATTACAATGAAACAATATTTAATAGCAGGCATTGTGGCTTTATTATTTTTATCATCCTGCGGTAATAGCAAAAAGGATGGCAATGCAGCGCTGAATGATAAAAAATCGGATCTCCAAAAACTAAAAGGCGAGAAAAATAAAATCGACGCCAGCATCGCCACTCTGGAAACAGAGATCGCCAAATTGGATACCAGTGCCGACGCTGCACAAAAAACAAAGTTAGTAGCAGTACAAACTTTGGCCACAGAGGATTTTACCCACTTCATCGAGTTGCAAGGGCGTGTAGATGCTGAAAATGTTAGCAACATCACACCTCGTGGCGCACCAGGGCAGGTAAAGGCGATTTATGTAAAACAGGGCGACAAGGTAAAAAAAGGTCAATTGTTATTAAAGCTGGACGATGCTGTGTTAAAACAAAATGTAATTGCGGCCAGGCAGGGATTGGAAAGCATTAAAACCCAACTTGACCTTGCAAGAAATATTTACCAGCGCCAAAAGAATCTTTGGGATCAAAATATCGGTACAGAAGTGGATTTGATAACCAAAAAAAATACAGTTGCTAATTTGGAAGCGCAGTTGCAGGCCAGCCAGGAAAATGTAAAATCGATACAGGAGCAATCCAATACCTCCCTGGTGTACAGTGATGTAAGTGGTGTTGCAGATATTATGACGGTTAAATTAGGTGAATCTTTCGGTTCACAAGGCTCAGGAATAATAAAGATCGTTAATAACGCTACATTGAAAGTTGTCAGTAATATCCCGGAGAATTATTTGGGGAAAGTAAATAAAGGAAGTGCAGTAGTAGTGCAGATGCCGGATGTAAATAAAACGATCAATACCACGGTCAGCTTTGTAGGCTCATCCATCGATCTGATCAACAGGGGGTTTGTAGTAGAAGCAAAATTGCCTTCTGACCCTGCGTTGAGACCCAACCAGATCGCGCTCATAAAGATCAGGGATTATACAGCAGCAAATACATTGGCAATTCCTTTGAATACGTTGCAGAATGATGAAAAAGGAAAATTCGTAATGGTGGCCAGCTCAGAAAAAGGGAAGCTGATAGCCCGTAAACGCACAGTAAATATTGGTTTATTAAGCGGCGATAAAATTGAAATAAAAACAGGATTGAAAGCAGGAGATACATTGATCACCGAGGGCTATGGCAGCCTGTATGAAGGGCAATTGCTAACCTTAAAATAACCGGCCCGGGGAAAGAGATAAGGACTATATCAACCATAGTTATCCACCAGTAAGTTCCTGGTAAAAATAATCTTCGCAAACCACCCTTTGGATTTGGGCGGCAAAATAAATTGTATGAGTGTAATAGAAAATTTAAAAGAAAAAATTAAGGAATTTAAGCCAACTTCCTGGAGTATCACCAACAAAACCTCTATTTACCTGGTGATGTTGTTTGTATCTCTCGCCGGCATTTTCCAATTTGTAACATTACCGAAAGAGCAGTTTCCGGATATCGTGATCCCTACCATTTATGTGCAAACCATTTATACCGGTAACTCACCCAAGGATATTGAGAACCTGGTAACCAGGCCGATTGAAAAACAGATCAAAGGGATCACCGGTGCCAAAATTAATAAGTTTACCAGTACGTCGCAACAGGATTATTCGGCCATTATTGTGGAGTTTGATACAGAAGTTAAAACGGATGTGGCCCTGCAGAAAGTAAAAGATGCAATTGATAAGGCTAAGCAGGATCTCCCAACAGATCTTACGCAGGAACCTACCGCTTTGGAAGTGAACCTAAGCGATATGCCCATCATGTATGTAAACCTGAGTGGTGATTTTGATAAGGCGCGGTTGAAAAAATATGCAGACGACCTGAAAGATAAACTCGAAGACCTGCCGCAGATAAACCGTATCGATATTGTAGGCGCACCGGAAAGGGAATTCCAGATCAATGTAGATAATTACCGTATGCAAACTGCCGGTGTTACATTTGATGACATTGCAAACGCGGTGTCAAGGGAAAATATGGATATATCGGGCGGCTTGCTGGATGTGGGTACGATGAAACGCAACCTGCAATTAAAGGGCCAGTTTAAAACGTCTTATGATATTGAACAGGTATTGGTAAGAAATACCGCCGGCGCCCCGATATATTTAAGAGACATTGCTGTAATAAAAGACACCACAAAAGACGCTGAAAGCTTTTCCCGCCTCGATGGCAAAAATGTGGTGACGCTGAACATCATTAAGCGAAGCGGTGAAAACCTGATTGAAACCAGTGAAGGCGTTAAAAAAACGGTAGAAGAGGCTAAGGGTGTTTTATACCCGGCTAATTTAAAAACAGTGATCACCGGCGACCAGAGTATTAAAACCAAATCCTCCTTTAAAGACCTGGTTAATTCTATTGTGATCGGATTTATTTTGGTATTAATCGTACTGATGTTCTTTATGGGTGTTACCAACGCGTTTTTTGTGGCGCTGTCAGTACCACTTAGTATGTTTGTGGCCTTTGTGTTTTTGCCGGGAGCGGATCTGATCATTGGTTCCCATGTTACGCTCAATTTTATTGTATTGTTTGCATTGCTTTTCGGACTAGGTATTATTGTGGATGACGCCATTGTGGTAATAGAAAATACGCACAGGATATTTATGGAAGGGCGAATGTCTGTAAACAATTCTGCCAAAGCCGCTGCCGGGGAAATATTTGTGCCCGTGCTGGCAGGTACACTTACTACCCTTGCGCCGTTCTTCCCGCTATTATTTTGGCCGGGCATAATCGGGCGGTTCATGGTATACCTCCCCACCATGCTTATATTTACCCTGGCAGCTTCTTTATTGGTGGCCTTTATTATGAACCCTGTTTTTGCGGTTGATTTTATGAATCATCCCGAAAGCGATACCAAAGAACCTAAGTCGGCCATCTTTAAAAGACCATCTTTCTGGATCGTGATCGGGCTGGGTATACTGTTGGATATTGCCGGTGCAACTTTCTTAGGCAACCTGTTGATCTTCTTTATGATACTGGTTTTGCTAAACAGGTTCTTCCTTACAGGTGCCATTCATTATTTTCAAAACCATGCGCTGCCATTTATTATGGGGCATTATGAAAGATTGCTTCGCTGGGCATTGAATGGGTGGCGGCCGGTTCATTTGTTATTG
>JBDTVX010000123.1:0-13908 GCA_040007015.1 Ferruginibacter sp.
AGGCTCAGGCGTTGCATAAAGAACCATATATTTACGTCTATACTTTTACCCGCCCGCAATTTGAAATCGTTTTTGCCCAATTTATCTGCGCCTGGCCTGTCATACAGATAATTGCCCGTTGCACTGTAATTGGTTTTGTCTGAATAATTAGCAATCCCCAGATCAAGAATTCCCCAGTTGGTACTCACTTTTGAAAGTTTTTTATGATAGTTTCTGCCCATTGTGATATGAGTTCTGCTACTCCTGTATTCCTCATTTTTATTGCCATTCTTTGTGATAATAATATTCCCGATGCGAATGGTATCCGCCTCTTTATCGGGTACCGATTGTGAGTTGGCTGCTGTGCATATTGCTACCAGGGCCATTAATGTAAATAGCTTACTCATGTTGTTTTTTTTAAAAATTTTATTGAATTGCAAATTCCAGGTTGGCAACTTTAATTTTATTGTCCCCGGGTTTAATATTGGTGTTGCGCTCCAGCACCCGCCTAACTTTCCGGAAAAATCCTCCAAGCTTTGTTTTCTTTATTTTTTCTTCATTCATAAAGAGAACGCGGTTATTATTTTCCTCACTGTTGTCAGTAAAGGATGTTGCTGAAGCGTAGTCAGTGGCATGCTCTTCGGTGCCTGTGTTAACAATCTCATTGCTCCCGGGATTTACAACAAGGTTGTTGGTTTTCTTTCCAGGTGTTACGTTTGCAGTAATAGTTTTGTTACGGTCAATATTGTTAACATTATCAAAATACGGTTTTGGTAAATTATTAGAATGTGGTTGGGTTAAAGCAGTAGTTTGAATATCGTTTTTTGTTAATTTTCCCGGCGCCAGTTTTGGAGGCAATGCGATCGTGGCTGGCGGGGTAGCCTTTTTAGTATTTACCTTGATTACCGCTACTTCTTTTTCATTTACTTTTTCATTTACTTTGGACGACACAACCGGTGCAGCCGTTTTAGGCATAACCGGTTTAAGGGTATCATGGGTCGGCCCTGTTTGGATATTAATAGCTGTTTCTGGGGTCACTACTTTAGCGGTATTATTGAAATATGCCAATCCGCTCCATAAACCAAATCCAATAAAAACTGCTGCCGCTGCTACTCTCCACCATTTAAAAGTTACTATCCTGCCGGTCTCTTTTCGATACAAAGATTGTTTATCCTTAAACACAATTGCGCTGACCGTTAGTTTTGTTTGTTGCAGGATATCCCATTCTTTTTTAATGTCAGCATCCGTATTTATTAATCCCTCTATTTCATTTTTTTGCGTTGGGTTTAATTCATTGTCTAAATACATGAACAATTTTTCCTGTGCCTGCGTAGGTATAAACTCATTTTTAAGTAAACTTCTTTTATCATCAAATAAAATATTATCTGGCATTAGGACGCTTTGTTGCAACATTACCAGCTCTTCCTGCAAATCGGGATTTGCGTCTACAAATTCATCCACCGCTTTTTTTTCTGCAGCCGGCAATTCGTTGTCGGTATACAGTAAAAAAAATGTTTCGTAATTATGCCTGTTGATATTCATTATCTATAGTTGATCTTCTTTATATTGATCGTTGACCGTTAATAGTTGATCGTAGGACGATCAACGACCAACGTATTTTATATCACATTCTCCGGTTTTACAATGTATTCCCTTAATTGCAGTCTTGCACGGTGCAAATATACTTTTACCTGGCTCGCATTGAGCCCTGTAATTTTACCTATTTCTTCATAATTATATCCCTCATAATCCTTTAATAGCACCAGGCTCTTTTGCGTTTCATTCAGCTTACTCAATGCTTCATGTAATATCCTTTTGGAATCATGGTGTGTTTTATTCGTAATTTTTGCTTCTTCCCCAAATTCTTCCCTTAAACTGATGCGCTTACTTTTCCTGATATGATCGATCATTTGGTGGTAGGCCACTGTAAATAAATAACTTTTGCAACGCTCATTTTCTACCTGTTGCCTGTTTACCCACATTTTTTCAAAGGTGCCCTGTACGATATCTTTCGCATCGGCTTCATGCCTCAGGTTTTTGAGTATAAAGCGGTACACATTATCTGCATACAGTTTTACACATTGATTATATTCTTTTTCCGTCATACAGCAATTGGTGCTGGTTTAATTGTTAATCTGGTTAATATCGTATAATACGGACTGATAAACAAAAAGTTACAAATAAAAATAATTAAGCTGCTGATCTCAACATTATTTGTGAAATCATATCCCATGGTGAAAATGTTTTAGGCTCATTTATTTGACTGCAACACTTTACCGGGGTGCCTTGAACAGGTATAACGGGTACAACAGGCTCCTGGGGCGCTAATGCTGCTGAAAATACCAGCAAACTAACTGAACTGGCTGATAACAAGATCAATAAAAGGGCTGATTTCTTTAAAGGCATATACAGTAGTTTTTTTGGGTAAAACGAAAATAACCGTTAAAAGTTACAACCGCTGAATAATTATTGTTAAACCTTCCAAAACAATCTTCGCAAATGCACTAGAGCTTACTTAATTTTGCCTCATTAAATTTCATGTATGAATCAAGATTTTGTATCCCGGATAGCCACTGAACTGGAAGAAATTGAAAAGGCCGGCCTGTATAAAAAAGAACGGATCATTACCAGCGAACAGGGGGCAGAAATTATTGTTGGCGGTAAAAATGTTTTAAATTTTTGCGCCAATAATTATCTCGGGCTTTCGTCTCATCCTAAAGTAACGGCAGCAGCAAAAAAATACATTGATATCCGCGGCTATGGCATGAGTAGTGTGCGGTTTATTTGTGGCACGCAGGATATCCACAAAGAGCTGGAGCAAAAGCTATCCGTTTTCTTAGGCACCGGGGATACCATTTTATATGCTGCAGCTTTTGATGCCAACGGAGGTTTATTTGAACCTTTGTTTGGAGAAGAAGATGCTATTATCAGTGATGCGTTGAATCATGCCAGTATCATTGATGGCGTAAGATTATGTAAGGCGCACCGATACCGGTATGAACACAATAATATGGAAGACCTGGAATCAAAACTGAAAGATTCTGCTCATCTGCGTAACCGTATTATTGTAACCGATGGCTCTTTCAGCATGGATGGCACCATTGCACAACTGGACAAAATATGCGACCTGGCAGACCGGTATGATGCTATTGTAATGATCGATGAATGTCATTCTACGGGGTTCCTGGGTAAAACCGGAAGAGGCGCCCATGAGTACCGGGGCGTTTTGGGCAGGATAGATATTATTACGGGCACACTTGGCAAAGCCCTGGGCGGGGCAAGCGGCGGGTTTACCAGTGGCAATAAAGCGATTATTGAAATGCTTCGCCAGCGTAGCCGCCCCTATTTATTCAGTAATACGCTGGCCCCAAGCATAGTAGGCGCCTCAATCGCCGTATTGAATATGCTAAGTGAAACGACGGAGTTAAGAGACAAATTAGAATACAACACAAAATATTTCCGGACAAAGATGACGGAGGCGGGGTTTGATATAAAACCCGGCGAACACCCCATTGTTCCGATCATGTTATATGATGCAGTGGTTGCCCAAAATTTCGCGACTAAATTATTAGCGGAAGGTATCTACGTGATCGGTTTCTTTTTCCCGGTAGTGGCAAAGGGGCAGGCGCGGATAAGGGTACAGTTAAGCGCTGCGCACGAAAAACAGCATTTGGATAAAGCCATTATTGCCTTTACAAAAGTAGGTAAGGCATTAGGGGTGTTGCCCTCATAACTTAAGTAAGAGCAACGCGACCAAATTTTACTTGTTAATCTCCGCGTCAATAAAAGATCATAAGAATTACCACTGTTGAATGGAGCGTCGCTACCATCGCCGCCCTAATCACTTAGCTGGTTTCAAAAATATAAGCCATGACAGAACAAGCACAAACTTTTATTGCAAAAAGCACCATTAAAGCAGCCGACCTGGATCATCGCCGTAAGATCAATTTTAATATTGGCAAATACAATTCCAAAGTACCGGAAGGAAAAGAACAGTTTACGGATGTACATCTTGCCAGGGAAAGAGCCAAAAATATAAAATGGCGCGCCATCGAAACACTGGATCAGCAACTGGAGGATTTTGAACAAAATTTTACCAAACGTGGCGGTAAGGTGTTATGGGCAGAGAATTCGCAACAGGCGATTGAAGAAGTCCTCAATATCTGTGCAGCAAAAAACTGCAAAAAACTGGTGAAGAGCAAGAGTATGGTTACCGAAGAGATCCACCTGAATGACGCGCTCGAAAAAAATGGGATTGAAAGTGTGGAGACCGACCTGGGTGAATACATACAACAACTGGACGGCGAACCCCCCTATCATATTGTAACGCCGGCAATGCACAAAAGCAAGGAGGATGTTGCCAAACTTTTTCATGAAAAATTAGGCACATCCATTAACCTTAGCCCGCAGGAACTAACCCTGGTAGCGAGGGATATTTTAAGGGAAAAATATGTGGAGGCGGAGATAGGTGTAACGGGCGCCAATTTTATCATCAGCGATATCGGCGCGGTTGCCATTACCGAAAATGAAGGCAATGCAAGATTAAGCTGCGCTTTTCCAAAAACACATATTGTAATTGTAGGCATAGAAAAAATGATTCCTTCCTTGACTGACCTGGGGTTATTCTGGCCTTTGCTTGCCACATTTGGAACGGGTCAAAAAGTTACGGTTTATAACACCATTGTTACCGGTCCAAAACAAGCCAATGAAACCGATGGCCCTGAAGAAATGTATGTGATCCTATTGGATAATGGCCGTACGAATATTTTACAAAGTCCTAAACAAAGGGAAAGCCTCTATTGTATCCGTTGCGGAGCCTGTTTAAATGCCTGCCCTGTTTATAAAAATATTGGCGGGCATACTTACGGCGCTACCTACAGCGGGCCGATCGGGAGTGTGATCACGCCCAACCTGCAGGGTTTGGATGATTTTAAACATTTAAGTTATGCATCATCGCTTTGCGGGGCGTGTACAGAAGTATGTGCCGTAAAAATTAACCTGCATGAACTATTGCTGGATAACCGCCATGAATCGGTTAAAAAAGGTTTGAACACATTTTCTGAGAGGATGGCATGGAAGATCTGGAAGATGGCCAGTTTAAACAGGAGCATGATGAATATGGGTAATGGCAATCTAAAAAACAAAGTAGTAAATGGTTTATTTAAGGGCTGGAAGCAGTATCGGAGCGACCTGGAGTTTAGCCAAAAGACTTTCAATGAAATGTGGAAGGAGCGTTTTAAGCTATAAAATTTTTGTATATTTGAAATAGATGAAGCCAATAACAGAACATAGAAAATTTGAAAATATTGAGGAGTACTTCGCTTTTGAGGAAAAGAGTGAAGTAAGGCATGAGTATTATCTTGAAAATTTAATTGAAATGTCCGGTACTACTTATAAACACAATGACGTTGTTTTTTACTTAACTGCATTTTTTAGATTTAACCTTCAAAAACATGCCTATAGTGTCTCAAGTGAGCAAATAAAATTATACATAGCCGTTGAAAATATTTTTTTCTACCCGGATGTAATGGTTGCGTTACCAGAAGATAAAGAGTATTATTCTACCCGGCCTGTTTTAATTGCTGAAGTCCTCAGCGAAAGCACCCGAAAATTCGATATGATTGACAAATTCATTCAATATCAAAAACTTGAAACGCTGCAGTATTATTTATTAGCAGAGCCGGATAAATGCCTTGTAATCGTTCATAGGAAAACAGCTGATAATGGTTGGCAGATAGATACCTATACTTCGATAACAGATGTTATTGATCTGCCGGCATTACAGATCAGTATCGCTTTGAAAGATATTTACCAGGCTTAATGGAACTCCTTTTATACGCCCCGGTCATATCTCCCCGCTTACAGTATATCTGCCACTTTATTTTTAAGGAAATAATGCTGTTTGATTTATTAATGACGGCAGATCCAACCGTATTTCAAAATTATACCGGCATAAAAATAAATTATACCAATGAATCAATCGCAAATGAATATTTAACAATTGGCAATTGTGGATTACTATTTGAAAATAATATCCGGGAGCAGGATACCAGGTGCTTTGAAGCAGATAACTACAAAGCTTTTTTCAAAACTGAAAACGCGGATATTTCTTTTGATATTTTTTCGGCATCCTTTTATTTATTGAGCCGTTACGAAGAATATCTTCCCCACAAAAAAGATTTGTATGGAAGATATGCCCACGAGAACTCACTGGCATTTAAGGAAAATTTTTTGCACCTGCCACTGATCAATATCTGGGTCAAACATCTTGCCGAAATATTACAAAGGAAGTTTCCCACGTTTACATTTTACCCTTCGCTCTTAACCTTCATCCCTACCTATGATATTGATATTGCCTTTTCATACCAACACAAGGGATGGCTTAGAAATACGGGCAGCTTTTTTAGATCCCCGTCAATGAGCCGGCTAAAAGTTTTGATGGGGTTAAATAAGGACCCATTTGATTCGTATGACTGGCTGAACCATCTGCACAGCCGTTTCAACCTGCAACCGATATATTTTTTTTTACTGGCAAAGGAGAATGGGATATACGATAAAAATATTCTGCCCCAAAAAAAAGCCATGTGGAACCTGGTACAACAGCATGCCAAAAAGTATACGATCGGGCTTCATCCTTCCTGGCAAACCGGTGATAAACCTGCACTATTAGAAAAAGAAAAAAAACAGTTGGAAACAATGAGTGAAATGCCGGTGACAAGATCGAGGCAACACTATATTCGCTTTAATTTACCCTTTGGCTATAGACTGTTAATAGAAAACGGGATAACGGATGATTACTCCATGGGGTATGGCAGCATCAATGGTTTCAGGGCCTCCGTGGCATCTTCCTTTTATTGGTTTGATCTGCAAAAAAATGAACCCGCATCGTTACGCATTCATCCATTTTGCTTCATGGATGCCAATTCATTCTACGAGCAAAAATTCACTGCTGCAGAAGCTCATAATGAACTGGTGCGGTATTATTTAATTTGTAAGGAAGTAAACGGGCAACTGATCACGATATGGCATAATAATTTTTTAGGTACAGACCCACAATTTGCAGGATGGAGGGATATTTATGAGCAGTTCGTTGAACTGGTTGTCCATTAATTTTGTTGTAAAATCTTCTACAACAAGGTCAATATGATGAAAAATTTGGACAATAAATTCCAGGATTGCTGTTATTCCATATTTATATATTATGGCACAGGATTGGTATCATATTTATCAAATGATTTTTTAACTAAAACTTCTTATATGAAAAATGATAAAGCAGCAATGCCTCAATCAAAGAAAAAACAAACGGTTTCCGGAAGCAATGCTATAGGAAACAGCGCTAAAAAAAGTAAAAGTGGCGTGGTAGCAGGCAGCGATTCAACTCCCAATCCAATTCAAAAGACCAGGGCCAGGGCTGGCAGAGGCCTTGCCAACGAGGGAACCATTGTTTCCTATAATGAAGAGCGTTGATAAAGTATTGAATTTTTAAAGTGGCTGGTCAACCAGCCATTTTTGTTTATTGGATGGTATATACTCCCAGCATTAATATTTAACATTAAAAAATGCTGGTGTGCTTTTTGCTAATTTATCTTTGCAAAAAAGAGGATCATGAAACTTTCACAAAAAGTAATTTTAGGTTTAGCCATTGTAGCTGCGGCGGGAATAATTGTGTATATAACAAAAAAGCGCGCTGATACAAAACTCATGCTTGCTCAAATAGCAGATGAGGGATATGAAACAGCTAATGATGTCCTTTTTCCGGGCAAAAAAATCCAGGCTAAACACTTAAGATATGGCCCCGTAATTCCTGACCAGGATATTTAAGCAGTAAGCTGTCTAAAAATGATTTTCGTACCTGCCATGTATTTTTTTTAATTGCCACGGATGCCCGAATTAACACGAATAAAGTTCTGCTTCATAAAAAGAATTCGTGGAAATTCCCATTTGAATGATAAGTCGGGCAGGCCTGCATCAGATAGCTATCGGATCGTGGCAAAAAAAATCCTGGTTAGTGTTTAAAATGCCGCAGCCCCGTAATCACCATGGCCAGGTTATTTTGTTTACAGTATTCGATTGAATCCTTATCACGTATGGAACCGCCGGGTTGAATAAATGAAGTAATGCCTGCAGCATGAGCAATTTTTACACAATCATCAAATGGAAAAAAAGCATCACTTGCCAATGAAGCGCCGGTAAGATCGAAATTAAACTGCTTTGCCTTTTCTATTGATTGCCGGAGGGAATCTATCCGCGATGTTTGCCCGCAACCTTTACCGATCAATTGCTTGTTTTTTACAAGGGCGATAGCGTTGCTCTTTAAATGTTTCCCAACAAGATTGGCAAATACCAGATCTTCTTTCTCTTCTGTGGTTGTTTCCCTGCCACCGGCTTCTTTCCATTCGGAGCAATTACCCATATCATTTTGCTGGGTTAATACGCCATTTAACAGAGACCTGGATTGATGGGTTGCCGTTAACCCCGTTTTTTGTTTTAAAATAATACGGTTCTTTTTTGTTTGCAGAATTTCCAGCGCATCATCCTCAAATGCAGGCGCTATCAATACCTCAAAAAATATTTCATTGATGGCTTCCGCGGTTGCTTTGTCAACAGACGCGTTGCAAACCAATACCCCGCCAAATGCACTTTCCGGATCGCCCGCCAATGCTGTATCCCATGCATCTTTTAATATGTTCCTGGAGGCAATACCACATACATTGGTATGCTTAATGATCGCAAAGGTGGTCGTATTAAATTCCGTTACCAGCTGCACTGCAGCATCTACATCCACGAGGTTGTTATAGGATAATTCTTTGCCGTGTAGCTTATTAAATATTTCATCGGGGTTACCGTAAAAAACGCCTTGCTGGTGGGGGTTTTCACCATAGCGCAATACCGTTTTTACTTTATCAAATGGATTGGCAAATTCCGTCTTGTTGAAATAATTGGAAATGGCGAGATCATATCCTGTGCATACATCAAATGCTTTGATAGCAAATGCCCGGCGCTGCTCCAATGTGGTTTCTCCTTTTTGATCTTTTAAAATTTGCTCCAGCAATGCATAATCTTTTTTTGCCGCAATCACCACTACATCTTTATGGTTTTTAGCTGCTCCTCGTATCATCGACGGTCCTCCTATATCGATCTTCTCAATTATTAAATGCTCATCAGTGGTTGATCTAACCGTTTCTTCAAAAGGGTACAGGTCCACAATTACCAGGTCGAGCGCTGGTATACGGTATTGTTTCATTTCCTGCACATCGGATTCATTATCCCTTCTTCCCAATATACCACCGAATACAGAAGGATGTAGTGTTTTTACCCTGCCTCCTAAAATAGACGGATAAGTTGTTAATGACTCCACAGGAACACAGGGCACCTGCAAGGCTTCGATAAATTTTTGTGTTCCCCCTGTGGAGTAGATGATTACACCCAATTGATGCAATTCCTTCACTATATTCTCTAACCCGTCTTTATAAAAAACGGAAATAAGCGCTGCGTTGATTTTCCTCTGCATAGTTTTTTATTTACCATTTAACATTTACTGTGGTTGAACGTTGATGGTTTACTGCTGAACTGCCCTGCCACTATTAACCATCAACGGCCTTATTTCCTGACATCTAATACAAATGCTCCCTTTTCCGGAACCGAATATGAGCGCAAATGTAATTCTTCGCAATCTTTTTGCCATTTATCAATTTTCCACAGGCTGTTAGAAGCGTCAAATATATATTGACCGCAATTGAATACGCTTGCCAGTTGTGCAATGCGGAGCGTTGGGTTTTTAGAAATAATAATAATATCAATCGCTGTTTTTTGAATTGGCACTTCAAAAACTAATGGCCCGTCAATTAACAGGATCGTTTTATTGTTGAACTGGCAGAATGATTTTTGCTGAAACAGGCTTTCTAATGATCCCTTATTTTTGTTTAATTGTAAAGCTATTCGGGCTGGCTTTAAATTAAAGTTTTGAAGCAACGCATCGCCTAACAGGGCACTATCACCAATGAACTTAAAATCACTGCCATTTATAAAATCAATTGCCCGGTGCTGTGGTATATTGTAAACAACTAGTTTTTGCTGATTTTTTATTTGCCAGTTTCCATAAGTATGTACCATTACAAATGCCAGTAAACAAATTAAAGTGCCGTAAAACATACGCTGATTTTTATTCATAATCCACGAACTAAATCCGATTACCATGGCATATAATAGCCAGGTAGATAGTACGGTAGCCGGAATGCCCTCCCATACTGCAAAAGGAAATTCATTTACGCAAAGGATGACTTTATTCATCAGCCATACCAGCCCAGTGACAATTTTACCAATAAATGAACCAGCGAACGGTACCCATGCCAAAATTACTAACCCGATTTCGGCATATAAGATGATACTGGATAAAGGAACGGCAACTATATTGGTCAGCAGGAAATAATTAGGGAATTGGTGAAAATAATAGATGCAGACAGGAAAAGTAAGTAGTTGGGCGGATAAAGAAATCGCAGCCAGTTCCCAGATCTTTTCTCCCCATTTATTTTTTATGTACCAACAATTATAAACCGGCTTTTGAAAAACAATAATACTTACTACGGCAAGATAAGATAACTGGAAACCTACATCCCATAAAAAATAAGGGTTGTAACAAAGAATTACAAATGCAGAAGCCGCCAGTGAATTGTAAATAGACGACCGTTTTTTTAAATTGTTTCCAACGGTAATGAAAGTAAACATAACAGCCGCCCTTATTACAGATGCGGATGCACCTGTTAGCAATGAAAACAGCCAAAGACAGCTTAAAATTAGCAACACCTGTAATAGCCTGGATCTGTTAAGGCCCGGTATTTTTTCAAATATCCATACCAGCAATAAATAGATCAGGGCCAGGTGCATGCCGGATATAGCGATAATATGAACCACGCCGGTATTGCTGTACGCCTGTACCAGGTCCTTATCCAGATCGTTGGTATATCCAATCAACAATGCTTCCGCCAGTCCCAACCCGTCGCTGCTGCTACTGATATTTTTGCGAAGGGCATACAAAATATTGTCTCTTGCTGCAAATATGAATTGCTCGAACCGGTTGGGTCTTTTATCATTCAGATTCACCCAATCTTTACCTTTCAAAAAAACATTGTGAAAGACTTGCTGTAAGGCGGCATAACGTTCATAGTTAAACGCTCCCGGGTTGCCCGTGTTTTGGATGCGTTGCAGCGTTTTATGAATCAATATTTTATCCCCATATTTCAATTGATCGGCGATTGAACCGATTCGCTCACCTGCAGGCTCTTTGGAGAAGTACAGCAATATTTTCCCTTTGCAATTTGTTACCGCATTCCCGTGGATGATCGCTTCAACAAATCCATTCGCCTTAAATGACTTTGTTTTTTCAACCATAGGTTCATCCACCCTTACTACGATCAAATCACCTTCCTGGTAAACCTTCTCATACCAGTCTTCGCTATTTCGAATATCTTTTTGCCAGGTGATCAAAAGACCCAGACTCAACAGCAACAGGTTCAATACAAGCCCTTGTATTATCTGCAATTTAAATCTTACAGCGAGTGGAAATAAAAAAAATATTAAATAAGCAGGAGCGAACGCAAGGCCGCTGATCATTATTGGCAGCAAAGAGATTTGCAAATACCATTCTAACAGGATGCCCGCTGTTAACGGAACCAATAGCCTTATAAACGGCGCTCTTTTCCATATAGGGATGGCGTAGGGATAATGCACCTGTTAAAGTAATACGCCGCATTGAAATATAGTATGTTGAAAACAACAGAATATAAAAAGAAAAACAACAGGATACAATGCAAAGAATGAATTGATTAACCAGGTCTTATTGCAATCGTAGTGAATGATGAACCAAAAATATTTCGGCCCTGGAATTGCGGGCTATTTCCCATGGGTTTCTACCGGCATTTATTGGCCGTAAATCACCGAAACTTTTTATCGAATCAATCCTGGAAGCGGCAATACCACGGGTTAAAAGATATCTTCTTGCAATATCGGCCCTTTCTTTTGCCAGGCGTTCACAAACAGATTCCACACCTTCCTTTTTGTATGCGTGCCCTTCTATAGAAATTGTAATAAATGGCTCATTTCGTAAAATTTCTATAACGCTGTCCAGCACCTTGTAAGTTGCCGAAAACAATGATGATTGCTGCATTTCAAAAGGCACAATGATCGCATCTTTGTCCGGACAACCGTTATGAGCTTTATCACCATATTCATTCACGCAGCTGTCTTCATTATCCGCTATGCCATCCTCATCCGTGTCCTGTATAATAACAGCTGGTGGCGGAATCGGGTATTGGATTATTATTTCAGCCGTGCAATTAAACTCAACCGGCTCTTTTTTTGCTTTACGTTGTACAGATCGCAGGCTGCTTAATCCTTTTGTTGAAATAAGCCTGGAACTATCAACGCCTCTGCCCAACACATAATATTTTATGGCCAATGCCCGGTTAATTGACAGCCAGTAACAAATATTATCGTTGCCTTCATCCATGTACGAATAGCCGTCAATTGAAAGTGTAATCGAATCATTTTTAAGCAGTATGCCAACCACACTATCGATAACTTTGAACGTATAGTCATAATTTAAAGCAGATTGTTTATATACAAAGGGAACAACAACAATAACGTCATTGGTTTTGGGCATACTGTCAATTAAATGCCGGTTGGTTAAAGCCAGGCCCGGAAGAAACCCTGCCTTTTCCTTATGCCCTTTATTTGCAGAACCTGCCGAAGCCTTGGAAAAATTAAAAAATAAAACCGGCAATACCAACCATCGGAATAGATTCATCTTTTGAAACTTAAAATATATTAGTTTTTGACCTGCAATGTGTATAAAGCAGGCATTATAAAATAATCGGGTAACTTTCAACCTGCTTGTAAGCCAATATCATACCCAAAAGCGCCCGGGAAAGGATTCAATAGAATTTTTTATATTCTTTTGCTTTTAGCTGACTACCGGTAAATATAAAACACGGATAACACGGATCAATTTGAGTCATATTATTTTAATATCAAAACCGCTTGTTATTGGTTTGCGCTTTTACCTGGATTAAGATTATAGCTATTGTACAAGGTGGTGTTGGCATTCGGAATTGATATAACAGGAAGATACTGGCAGAATACAAAGCCGTCTAAAAAATTGGCAATCCATTAAGACTGTTGAAAATGAATAGAAATTAATATAAGCATTCCTATTGAAGTATTTTTAGATCCAACTCAAATCCGGGCAATACATTTTCCCCGTAAAGTGTATTAGAAAATCCCTGCGTAACTGACTTACTACCATCCTCTCTATAAATAAACACCTTTTTGATTTCGGGATCTATTAGCCAGGCTAATTGGGTGCCATTTTCAATCCATTTTTGCATTTTGCTTTTCAGGTTTTTTAATCTGTCTGACGGGCTTTTCAATTCAATAACAAAATTGGGGCAAACAGGGGCAAATTTATTTTTCTCCTCTTCTGTAAGAAACTTTATTTTTTTACTACTTATCCAGGAAGCATCCGGAGAAAAAACTGCTCCATCAGGTAGCGTAAACCCGGTAGAAGAATCAAAAACTTCACCTTTCCTAGATTTCCTGTTCCAAAGATTTAATTCAGTGATAATATCAGTATTGAATTTCCCGGTATAAAATCCCGTAGGCGCCATGATGTAGATTTGCTTATTATGATCCCGCTCAATCCTTAGATCAGTATTTTGCCGGCAAAAGTTAAAAAAATCATCATCAGACATATCCTCATGAGGGAGCCCTTTTACATCCGCATAAAAATTTTCTATTTGCAATTTCATACCCAAATATAAAAAAAATAACCTACTTACTCAAATGCATACTCCGCTCCTTATACAACTGCCGGAAATAAGGATCCCTTAAATCTTTGATAAAGCGGATAGCCTCACCTGTACTTTTCATTTCCGG
>JBDTVX010000124.1:0-13794 GCA_040007015.1 Ferruginibacter sp.
TAGAAAGCGCCTTTATCATTGATGAAATGGATGTGGAAATTATAGCTGACGGTGTACACCTGCCCGCGCCCTTGCTTAAATTAATATACAAAATAAAAAGTGCACACCGTATTGCGTTGATAACCGATGCGATGCGGGCTGCAGGTACAAATGTTAGCGAAAGTGTATTGGGAAATAAGGATAACGGGTTAAAAGTAATTGTAGAAGATGGTGTAGCAAAACTACCCGACCGCAGCGCATTTGCAGGAAGCATCGCAACGGCCGACCGGTTGATAAGAACCATGATGAACATGGTGGACCTTCCCTTGCCGGAGGCTGTAAAAATGATCACCGGTACACCGGCACGAATTTTAGGAATATCAGCAAGGAAGGGTTCACTGGAGACAGGTAAAGATGCGGATATTGTAATTTTTGACGGCGATATTAATATTTCGATGACAATGATAAAAGGAAGGATAGTGTATGATGGCGCTTTAAAACAAACAGCCGCCGGATGAAAAGTGAATACAGGCAGAACATTGAATAAACCTATACTCAATAAAACATGTTAAAAGACGAGATCAAACAAGCAGCCAAAGAGATATACAGCAATACAATTGAAAACAGGAGACACCTGCATGCCCATCCTGAATTGTCATTCATGGAATATGAGACCGCTGCATTTGTAAAAAACCGCCTTGATGAAATGGGGATTTCCTGGGAGCCGATGGCCGGTACGGGAGTCGTTGGTATCATAAAGGGAGAAATGGCTGGCGATAAGGTAGTTGCTTTGCGTGCCGACATGGATGCCCTGCCTGTTATAGAAAATAATGACGTTGCATATGCATCACAAAACAAGGGAGTAATGCACGCCTGTGGCCATGATGTGCATACTTCGTCTTTACTGGGAACAGCTTTTATTTTGCAATCCATTAAAAGCAAATTTGGAGGAACTATTAAACTGATCTTCCAGCCGGGTGAAGAAAAATTTCCCGGCGGCGCCAGTCTTATGATCCAGGCCGGTGTGTTGAAAAATCCAACACCCGGCGCAGTCATTGGCCAGCATGTTATGCCTTCTGTTGATGCAGGGAAAGTGGCTTTTCGGAAAGGTAAATTTTTAGCATCGATGGATGAAATAAATATTATCGTTGTTGGCCGGGGCGGGCATGGCGCTATGCCACATCAAAATATTGACCCTGTGCTGATCACGGCGCATATCATAGTTGCATTGCAGCAGGTTGTAAGCAGGTTTACCAATCCGGCTATTCCATGTGTTTTGTCATTTGGAAAATTGATAGCAGACGGCGCCATCAATGTAATTCCAGACAAAGTCTTTATCGAAGGTACTTTTCGTACGATCGATGAAAACTGGAGGGCAGTAGCGCATCAACGAATGAAAAAAATGGCGGAGGGGATCGCCGAAAGCATGGGAGGAAGCTGTGAGTGTAAGATTGTTCGCGGGTATCCTGCTTTAATAAATAATGAAAACCTTACCCACAATACCCGGCTTTTTGCAGAGGAATATCTTGGCAGCAAAAATGTGACAGACGCGGATATTATGATGATAGCGGAGGACTTTGCGTATTATGCACAGTCGGCAGATTCCTGTTTTTATTTATTGGGCATTGGCAACAAAGAGAAAGGGATCGGCGCATCATTGCATACTCCAGCCTTTAATATTGATGAAGAGGCGCTTGCTTTAAGCACCGGGCTGATGGCATATATTGCTGTTAAACAATTAGAAATTATTTAAATTTAGTTAGAAACGGCTTTTATGTAAAGTCATTAATGCCAATTTTTTTCAAATGGTGATCCTGCAATCCTGCATATTAGTATCAATTTAAAGGTCTTTAGCTATTTATTGGTCTTGTGCCGTAAGTATAATATGTCGGTAGAAAATATATTGTAGTGTTAACAGCGTGCCGCAGGTACGCAATATGAATAAGATCCTGGTAATTTAGCATACCCACGGCATGGTAAGGAATCCTTTAAATATTTCTATCGATATTCAGTCCCTACTGGCCTTTGAGCGAATTTCAGCAACACTTGTCCCTGGCAGCACGCCGATTTTTCGGGGCCCCAACCCGCAATCCTGGTGAACGCCATCCGATGGCTACAGAAATCAACCCTTGTTAAAAAATTGTTTGCAGACCTGGCAGATCACTGATTAAATTTTCCTTTTTTTTTCGGGTAAAATAATAAATAATAACTTTAGGATATTATTTAATATCAAAATAAAGCAACATGATTCAAGGTCTGATTTTGATCGAGGGAAAAAAAGTAAAAGAGGATGTTTTACGGAGTGTTTCCCTGGCCAACGCTTTGCAGTTGGTTATAGGAAGGGATAATAAATTTGGGGTCATCCTGAATATCAATGCCACTTCCCCGGAAGACCTCCGGAATGCATTAATTAAGTTTTCAGAAGTTCCGGGAGTTACTGGAATAGTAACGCTGATGCTCCGGTCTTAATGAACATCCGCCGGCTACTGTCTTTATTAACAGCGTTGGAATTTAATACTAAGATAAGGCCACTAAAAGTTCTGTCCGGGAATCTGCATCCTGCCGTTAAGCTTGATATATAAAACGCCCAACCTCTCTTTGCATTCTCTTAACTTAATGTACCTGTCAATAGTTGCATGTGTTTTGAGATTCTTAATGAAGTATATTAATTTAGCGGAATAATAAATGGATACCTCAAAGGTGACCGATACGGCCTTATCCCAATCGAATCATGCAGGCCTGGTGCTGTTACTTTATTCAACTATTGCCTTAACAGGAAAAGCAGAACGCTTGATGGAGATATAAGTTAAAAGACAAATTATGCTAAAAATTAAATTAAAAGAAAAAAGTATGAAAAAGTATATATTAGTTGGGTTGTTTTCTGTTTGCACTTATTTTTCTTTGGTAATTGTCAATGCCCAGGAGAAAAGACCAGCAAAAGCAGGTACAATATTAAGTGTGCCCGAAGGATTTTCTGCCTCGGTAGTAGCAGACAACCTTGGCCATGCCCGTCACCTGGCAGTGACCCCGCAGGGAGATATTTATGTACGTCTTGCTAAACCGGTAAATGGAAAAGGCACAATTGTTTTGCATGAAACCAATGGAAAAGCAATTGTAAAAGATGGGTTTGGAAATTACGGAGGCACAGGTATTGCCATTAAAGACGGCTACTTATATGCTTCTTCCAACGAGGAGGTATTCCGGTATAAGCTGGACGAAAAGAACCAGGTGATAGATAAGGATAACGCGGAAAAGATCATCACAGGTTTAATCGAAAGAGGGCAACATGAAACGAAATCGCTTGTGCTCGACGATGAAGGGAATATATATGTAAATATAGGGGCTTACATGAATTCATGCCAGGTGCTGGACCGTACACTCGGGTCGATGGGCAGGCAGCCATGCGAGGTGCTCGATTCCGCAGGAGGCATCTGGATGTTCAAAGCCGATAAGCTTGATCAATCCTACGCAGAAGGTATCCGTTATGCTACCGGCTTAAGAAATGTAGTTGGCCTCGACTGGAACCAGCAGTTAAACCAATTGTTTGTGATGCAACATGGCAGGGACCAGCTGCATGATATATTCCCCGACATGTTTACTGTAAAGCAATCGGCCGAATTGCCCTCTGAGTGTATGTTTGCACTAAAAAAAGGTGATAATGCAGGCTGGCCCTATACTTACTATGACCCCTTTCTAAATAAAAAGATACTTGCCCCTGAATATGGAGGAGACGGAAAAAAAGAAGGTAGCAATGAATATATCGATCCTGTAGTTGCGTTCCCTGCACATCTGGCCCCTAATGGCCTGCTTTTTTACACAGGTAATTCGTTCCCGGAAAGATATAAAAATGGCGCATTTGTTGCATTTCATGGTTCCTGGAACCGTGCACCGGAACCACAGGCTGGTTATTATGTCGTATTTCAGCCATTTGTAAACGGTAAGCCTTCCGGAAAGTGGGAAGTGTTTGCTGATGGATTTTCCGGTTCCCCGGCCAAAACGGCTTCCGGTCGTGCCGACCATCGTCCCTGCGGATTGGCCCAGGGGCCCGACGGATCTTTGTATGTATCCGATGATAACAAGGGCACTATTTACAAGATCAGTTATGGTAAAAAAAAACTGATGTAAAAAATTCAGTGGCCGGCAAAACCAATAAAATTGTAAAAAAATCTACTTCAACAAAGATAGCAGCAAAGCCTGTTATGGCCACCTCTTTAAGTTCATCGATAGCTGAAGGCAAAAAAATATATACCCAGTATTGTCTTTCATGCCACCAGGCAGACGGCCTCGGCGTTCAGAATATGAACCCGCCATTAAGCAAAACTTCTTACGTGAATGGTGATAAAACAAGGCTTATTTCAATAGTGCTGAAGGGATTGGGCCGGCAAGAAATAGATGGCGAAACTTACACAAATGTAATGGCATCATTCAATTTTTTGAATGATACACAAATTGCTAATTTGTTAACTTTTATCCGCAATAGTTTTCGTAATAAGTCGGGCAGGATATCTCCTGATGAAGTGAAAGTTGTAAGGCAAAAAAAGTAACCAGCCCGGAAGCGGCGCAATATTATAGCATGGGGCGCAGGCCCGTGAACTTAATTACCGGCTATAAATTTATATTTTCATGCTGTAAAATTTTTTTTGTCCGGGCCAGGAAGCAATATGGGACATCGTCCCCGCCATGACGGGGCTCTTGTACTGTATACCTCTGTGGAACTTTTATCGGCGCGGAGATGGACATCGGAAAGTTTTTTTAAGTGCCACAGGGGTTTATATATTAAATTTCTAAATTGACATTATCCTGGGGGCCTCTTCAAATAATTTCACATCTGGCTAAATTAAAAAATGAAGCAAAACAAATCAGTACATTTATCATATTATAATCAAACCGTTTTACCAAATGCCAAAGAATTTATCCTTTCTCCCGCTGCTGTTCTTTTCCACGCTGTTCGCCCAACAAAAAAACGGGCCTGATTCTATTTTGAACCAAATGCAGTTTGCAGCCAAAGAACAGCTCCTGGATAAATACTATCCACGTAATATTGACACGTTATATGGCGGTTACCTAAGCACGTTTACATACGATTTTCAACCCTTCGGCGAGCAGGACAAAATGATAGTAACCCAATCCAGGCATACCTGGTCCACTGCCATGGCGGCTTTGTTTTATAAGGATTCCGCATATATCAATATGTCGCGCCACGGCTTTTATTTTCTCAGGGACAAAATGTGGGATCATGTCAATGGTGGCTTTTTTAATTTGGTAACCAGGCAGGGTGTTGTTAAAAGTAAAATAAAAGAAGCTTATGGCAATAGTTTTGGTATTTATGCACTGGCGGCATATTACGAATGCTCGCATGATACCAGCGCGCTAAACCTGGCGAAAAAAGCTTTTAAGTGGCTTGAAGATCACAGTCATGACAAACAGTATAAAGGCTATTACCAGCATCTTGAAAAAGACGGCACACCGGTAAAAAGAACAGCTTCCATACCCGGCACTTCTGATATGGGATATAAAGATCAGAATAGCTCTATTCACCTCCTGGAGGCTTTTACGGAATTATATGGTGTTTGGCCGGATCCCCTGCTTAAAACACGCCTGCAGGAGTTATTGCTGCTGATACGCGATACCATGGTTAGTTCAAAAGGTTATTTGCAATTATTTTTTACTCCTTCGTGGAAACCGGTATCCTATAAAGATTCTTCAAAGGAAGTGATCCTGGCGCACCGCGGCCTCGATCATGTTTCATTTGGGCACGATGTAGAGACTGCCTGGTTGATGATGGAAGCATCCGAAGCATTGGGTATTCATGAGGACCACAAAACGATGCAGGTGGCCAAAAAAATGGTAGATCATGCGTTGCTCAATGGCTGGGATAATAAGTTGGGTGGTTTTTATGATGAAGGGTATTATTTTAAAAATGTGCCCAAAATAACTATCATAAAAGAAAGTAAAAACTGGTGGGCGCAGGCCGAAGGGTTGAATACATTATTGTTCATGTCGGATCTCTACCCATCTGATAACATGCAATATCTCCAGCGTTTTAAAGAGCTTTGGCAATATGTGCAAACTTACCTGGCCGATCACCAGCATGGCGATTGGTTTGAAGAAGGCCTGGATAAAGAGCCCGAAAGAAAAACCGCACTAAAAGCGCATATCTGGAAAGGTACTTATCATAATTTCAGGGCGCTTAGCAATTGTATAAAGCGATTGCGTAAATAAAATATTAATTCCACCTTTTCTTTGGTTTTGATAACTTCATATATCAATTTAAATGAATGCAAATGAAAAAGATATTTTTGCTCAGTTATATTGTCTTCCTCGCCGGCATCCTGTGTAAGGCGCAGGTAAAAATAGGCACCAACCCGGCCGCTGTAAACAGCGCTGCTATTTTGGAGCTGGAAAGCAACAATAAAGGATTGTTGCTGCCGCGTATGGCAGATGCCGATATGCGGGGCATACTTAATCCTCCAAAAGGACTCACAGTTTTTAATATTACTGACAGCTCCGTTTATTTTCGGCGGGATAGCGGCTGGACGAGGCTTGGCACAACTACCGGTAGTGCCTTTTATGCAGCGCTTCAGATAAACCAGTCGATCCCCAATTATACCTTTACAACTTTGCTGCCTTATTTTGAATACTATGACGAGGGCTCCAATTTCGATCCTGCAACAGGTATATTCAGGGCCAGGGATGCCGGCATTTATCACTTCGAAATGAGTATCGTAGTGCCACCACAGCCTTCCAATACTGCATATGGCGTAGAAACATTTATCAATGGCGGCATTTCCTCACAGAAATTTCAAATAGCCCCCTCATTCGGTGCAAGTTTCAACTCATCGCTTCAGTTTACCTTTGATGTAAAGCTCTATGCCAGCGATAACTATAGCTTCACATTTTTGCAGCGTACTGGTACCACTATGAACTTGCAGGGTGCAAATTCAGTGGAGTCCACTTATTTTTCAGGCTTCAAGGTATTTTGATGAAAACTGCCGGCGACCTCGTTGAGATTAGGTTTGGAAGCAGGTTTATTTCTGCTTTCCATTTCAATTTTCTCACTGTCTTTTTCGGGGATGTTTTTTGGTTTCTTCAGGCAGCAATAAAGAGGCGTTGATGACTTTGTGCATGAAATATTTTTTGCACTTTTAAAATCACTTTTACTACCCTTTAGCCCATTCCAGTTTCAAGTTTCCGGAGATGCTCATTTTCCTGTTCTGCATTTGGTTTGAAATACATAGGTATTATTTTCACTTGAAAGGTATCCGTTTAAAAACCCAATAATTCAATTTTGTATTTTAGTATATTTGCAAAATGATGAAACGCTGTTTTATTCTTTTTTTATGGGCAGTTTGTTTTGTGCCTGTATTCGCAAACGCCGGCTATACCGGCTGTAATAAAAAACAACTGCGCGCTATTGCTTCATTCACTCACCTTCAGGCGTATCCCATTATAGAGAAGGATCAGGCGCCAGCTATAATAACGGCGAATCATTTTTGCGGGGGCGCTGCATCAACGTGCGTGCAAAAAATCATTAACTGCAAAGAGCATCATTTCGCAGGGTTAAGTTATTGTTTACCCCGGGTTTCTTCTGCCGCAGGATTAAATGAGTTTTTACGACAGAAAAAATATCTTTTTTGTATTTATCCTTCACATAATTTCTGGTAATTTTTTTGACGTTTCTTTTTTATCCAGGTGACTATAATGTTATTATTAAATTTCCTGCCACTAAAAATGATGGCCTGGCATTGTAAATAATAGTGGTTGCGAGGCATGGGTTGAGTTCGTATACGGGGTATGTATAATCAACCATAAATTATTGCGGGCCATAAGATTACCCGTCTCCGGTATGAATTACATTTTTAATTTTAAAAAAAAGTAAACTGATGGTAATAGAAGCAGGAAATATTTTATTGATCGGTTCCTTATTGCTGCTGATCAGTATCATTGCTGGCAAAACCACCAGTAAACTGGGTGTGCCCACACTTCTCTTCTTTTTGATCGTTGGGATATTAGCCGGCTCGGAAGGAATTGGTGGGATTAATTTTGCAAATGCTGAATTGGCCCAACTGATAGGGATAGTAGCGTTAAATTTTATCCTGTTTTCAGGTGGGCTGGATACCAACTGGAAGATAATTAAACCGGTGTTATGGCGGGGCGTAATGTTATCTACGGTCGGTGTTTTTGTTACTGCATTTTCTGTCGGTTTGTTTGTTCACCTGGTGTTTGGGTTTTCCTTGGCGGAGGGTTTATTATTGGGAGCTATTGTTTCTGCTACAGATGCGGCTGCTGTATTTTCCATTCTTCGCAATAAGGGAATTGGCCTGAAGGGCTACCTGCGGCCGGTGCTCGAACTTGAAAGCGGAAGCAACGACCCGATGGCTTATTTTCTTACCATTTCATTAACCGCAATTGTAGCCACCGGCCACGCCGATTTCGGGGAGTTGGCGGTATCATTTCTGAAAGAGTTTATTATTGGAGGGGCTATCGGTTATTTAATGGGTAAGGGCAGTTTGTGGCTCATCAACAATATTAAACTGGAAACAGAAGGGTTATATTCCGTGCTCACAATTGCGCTTGCCATGCTTACTTATTCCGCTACCAATTTTATCGGGGGCAATGGATTCCTGGCCATTTATATCTGCGCCATTATTTTGGGCAACAGCAATTTTATTCATAAGCGAAGCCTGATAAAGTTTTACGACGGGCAGGCATGGCTGATGCAAATCACCCTCTTTTTAACATTGGGCCTGCTGGTTTTTCCTTCGCATATCATGCCGGTAATTGGTATGGGTATGTTGATCTCGGCATTCTTAATTATCGTGGCCCGCCCTGTGGGCGTTTTTATCAGCCTTGCTTTTTTTAAATCCAATCTCAGGAGTAAGGTCTTTTTATCATGGGTGGGCCTTCGTGGAGGTGTGCCAATAGTTTTTGCAACCTATCCTTTGATCAGGGGAATAGAAAAAGCAGAAATAATTTTTAATCTTGTCTTCTTTATTTCTATTACCTCTGTGTTGCTGCAGGGCACCACACTTACTTATGTGGCAAAGTTGCTTCACCTGGATGTGTCATCCAAAGCCAAAAGACGGACTGATTTTGAGATAGCTGACAATTCAAAACGGGAAAAGGTGCAAATAGCAATTTCTCCCGGCAATACGGTGATCGGAAAGATGGTAGTACAACTCGACTTCCCCAAAGGCGCCCAGATAATGACTGTTAAAAGAAACGATGAATATGTTATCCCGGTCGGCTCCACCCGTATACAGGTTCACGACAAGCTTTTTATTTTGGCAGAAGATAAAAGAACGGTAGAGCTGGTGTACGATGCTTTACACTTACCGGTACCCGGAATAATGAATAATGAATAATTGATAATTGATAATGAATACCGTCGTGTACCCAAATAATATTTATTCATTCATTGAAGTAAGTATTAAACTAACTGTCAAATAAATTAATTACCCGAAGTTCCTGTCGATATTTATAAAGTGTTGATATTAGAAAGAAGCCATGAATTGAATGAATTATTCATTATTCATTATTATTTTATAAGGCTATTTTCAAACTCACTGAAGGAACAGATTTATAAAATACCGCGCTTCTTTGTAATACAGAAGCCGGTTCATTTTTAAAAGAAACTGACAGGGCTTTCTTTTTATTTATATGAGCAGGTATAGAGAAGCCAAGGCTGCTCAGCATAACCGCACAGCCCCCAAAGAACAACACGCCTGCAACGGTTTCATTATCACCATAATTATTATTATTAGCCGCCAGAGCGATACCGGTAATAACCATTGCACCTCCGGCCGATACCATTATTATAGCTACTTTCCACAACGTTTTACTTCTTTTCAGATAGTCCTCTTTTGTGAGCGCTGGTTTGGATGTCTCTGCCGGCATTTGCTGTGCAAAGGAACAAAACGTTGTCCCTATGCATACAAGTAGAAGGATCGCTTTTTTCATAAACTGATTTTTAAACTTATTGAAGGAACTGATTTGTAAAATACCGTGCTTCTTTGTAATTGAAGAGCAGGTTCATTTTTAAAAGACATGGACATGGCGATACGCTTATTTTTATGCGCCGCCCGGAATAACGGAATACTGCTAAGCATAGCCACCCCGCCTGTGATGACAAGTACACCAATTAAGGCATCATGATTATTGCTTTGATTGTCTTCAAAAAGATGATCGAGGTCGTCGTTGAGATCAGCTAATGCAATAATATCCCCCACAAGGAATAATACCCCTCCGCCAATTAAACAAACCAGGGCAGCGCTCTTGTTAGTCTTACTCTTTAACAGGAAATCTTCTTTTGTAAGCGCCGGATTTGGGTTGTCAGGCATTGTTGACTGGGCCATTGAACTGAGCATAATTCCCAGGAATAGGAACAGAATGATTGCTTTTTTCATAAATTGATTTTTAATGTTAGCGAAGGAACATACCTGGTAAATACCATGCTTCGTTGTAATTGAAAAGCTGGTTCATTTTTAAAAGACATAGACATGGCGATACGTTTATTTTTATGTGCCGAACGGAACAGGCTGATACTCCCAAGCATAGCACCAGCGCCGACGACGGTCAACACCCATGAAAGGGCCTCGTTTTTTTTCTTATCAGGAGGCGTATCTGGAAAAATATCATTTCCAATATCAGTTCCTAAGTTTTGCACCACCAAAATCAGGCCGGCAATGGTCATCACCCCACCGGCCGATATTACTATAATGGCTGCTGTTCTCTGGCCTCTACTTTTTTGCAAGTATTGTTGTTTTGTAAGAACGGGGCTGTCGTTCCCAGAGGGTGTTTCCTGCGCAACGGACCAAAATAATATTCCAATACATGCGAATAAAATGATTGCTTTTTTCAAAATTTGATTTTTTAGATTTAGATATGTAGTGTATTATATTTTTTGCTCGGCGTCTTATTAGTGACTAATTCCCACTTGTTTTTAATGATCGGCAAATCGACAGCTCTTTAAGCCCTGATCTTTCTTCTTCAAACAGGTGCTGGTACTTATTGATCAAAATAACTGTTGATACTGGAATCACTCACATAATACAATCTGCCTTTATAAATGTGATCATCTGTAATTACTTTCATGAATAAATTTTTTTCATTGATGGTTTTAACCCTTTGTCCTTCTACCCCTTTCAAAATTATAATACAACTGATTATAAGACAGCATGATTTCTTCATACAATTATTCTTTAAGCCTGCAAATAGGCTTACTTAAAATGTGGTTATATGGGTAACGAGGGTTAGTGTAGGAGTTGAATTAAAAGGTGCCGGCTAAATGGTCAGTGGATTCAACCAGGGATAACGGGTAGAAAAGTAATAAAAAGATTTGATTTATTTTTTTCATTTTAAGGGAAGAGATTATTTTCCATTTAAATGGCTTGTGTCCGGCATATGATTATTACATCCTTTTCGGGGTAAGCCAGAAAGTCTGCCTGAACGGAAAGGGCGGATATGAACAGTAGAAAAAGTAGAGCGTTTTTATAACCTCAAAGGGGTTGAATGAGAATAACCACAGGGGGGAAACCTGTGAATAATAATAAGAGATGCTGACAGCACAATAAATTTTGTAACCCTGAAAAAAGCAACTATTTTTATACAGATTGTTCGCCATGTATATTTTTTAATTTAAATACCAGTAATTATGGCAATACGTGTTGCAATCAACCACAAAACCACTTACACCTATGACCGTTTAGTTAGTTTATCCCCTCATATATTCAGGTTGCGGCCCGCTGCTCATTCCCGTACATTGATAGAAGCGTATTCTTTCAAAATAACTCCTAAGGAACATTTTATAAACTGGCAGCAGGATCCCTTTGGCAACTACCAGGCAAGGGTTGTATTTCCTGAAAAAACCACCGAGTTAAGTGTGGAAGTAGAAGTAATCGCCAATATGACGGTGATCAATCCATTTGATTTTTTTGTGGAAGATTATGCGGAAAATTATCCTTTCCGGTATGAGGAGCAATTGAGAAAAGAACTGGTACCCTATTTTGAATTCAAGGAATTCGGGCCCCTGCTGAGGAAATGGATCTCCGGTATTGATAAAAGCAAAAAGAGCATCAATGATTTTTTGGTGTACATCAATCAAAAGCTGAACAGGGATATTAATTATTCCATACGTATGGAAGTGGGCGTTCAAACCTGCGAGGAAACACTCGGAAAGGCACTGGGCTCCTGCAGGGACTCAGCCTGGCTGCTGGTACAGATATTACGCCACCTGGGATTAGCCGCGAGGTTTGTGTCGGGCTACCTGGTGCAGTTAACCGCCGATATTAAATCACTGGACGGCCCCTCCGGACCGGAAAATGATTTTACCGATCTGCACGCCTGGACAGAAGTGTATATTCCCGGGGCGGGTTGGATAGGACTTGATCCTACCTCAGGATTATTTGCCGGCGAAGGACATATCCCATTGGCATGCACGCCGGATTTTGCAGGTGCAGCCCCTGTGGAGGGAGCTACTGATGTATGCGAAACCACTTTTACCTTTTATAATAAAGTTACCCGCATACACGAAGATCCAAGAGTTACCAAGCCTTATACAAAGGAGCAATGGGCCACCATCAATGCAACAGGTTTTAAAGTGGATGAAGACCTGGAAGCAGGCGATGTAAAAATGACGATGGGTGGCGAGCCTACCTTTGTTTCTATTGATGATATGGAAGCGGAGGAATGGAATACAACTGCCGATGGGAAACAGAAACGCATTTTATCGCATGAGCTTATTTTCAGGCTTCGTGAAAAATTTGGGCCGGATGGAATGATACATTACGGCCAGGGGAAATGGTATCCCGGCGAACCATTGCCCAGGTGGCAATACGGTTTGTTCTGGAGAAAAGATCATTATCCGGTCTGGAAAAATATTGCTTTGATCGCTCCTGAAAAAAAAGAAAAAAGCCTTACCTACAAAGAGGCCGCGCTTGTTGCGAAAGAACTTGCAAAGCAATTAGCGGTCAGTCCTGAAAATGTTAGCGTAGCTTATGAAGATATGTTGTATTTCTTATGGTCTGAGGGCAAAACGCCCGTGAATATTGATCCTGGCAAAGTAAATTTGAAAGATAGCCTTGAACGAAAAACATTGTTGGAGTTGTTGGATAAGGGCCTGGATACTCCGGCTGGCTTTGCATTGCCATTAAAATGGAACTATGATAACAGTAGGTGGAAAAGCAGCAAATGGATACTGAACAGGGGGCATTTGTTCCTGATCCCCGGTAACTCACCGATGGGTTTACGGTTGCCACTGGATTCACTGCCCGAGGTAGCCAAAGAAGATGAACCCGAAAAAGTAGAAAGAAGTTTATTTGAGGATCTGCCCGAACTGGATCATTTTGATAAAACCATTCTCTCCAGGTATGATACCATTACGCGTCACCCGCCAAAGACGCAAAAAATAAAATACCAGGTTGTTCCGGAAGAAAAAAAGGATCCGTTAAAGCCGGTAAAAAAAGTAGTGGAAGAAGAGCCGGAAATAAAACCTTTGTTTGAAGTAGAGACCATCAAAACCGCCATATGCATTGAACCAAGGGAAGGCTTCATCTATATTTTTATTCCGCCGATGGATTACCTGGAGCATTACCTCGACCTGGTGGCATCGATTGAAGCCACCGCGGAAAGATTACAGATCCCGGTGCGCATTGAAGGCTATGAACCGCCCAGGGATTACCGGATGGAAAGGTTGGTAGTTTCCCCTGATCCCGGTGTAATTGAGGTAAATATTCATCCTTCAAAAAACTGGAAAGAGCTCACAGGCATTATTGATACGTTATACGGCCAGGCTTTTTTATCGCGTTTGGGTACCGA
>JBDTVX010000125.1:0-13728 GCA_040007015.1 Ferruginibacter sp.
AGTGGCCTCGCCAGGAATCGAACCTGGATCTGGGGCTTCGGAGGCCCTTATACTATCCATTGTACTACGTGGCCGTTACTGCATATCTTTATTGACCCAAATGACTAAAATTGCTTCCAAATATCTTTACCGCTATGGCCAGCAATATTACGCCGAAAAATTTTCTAATTACCGTCATCCCATTGGGGCCCATGAAATTTTCTACCCATTTTAATGATTTCAACACAATGTAGATAACCACGCAATTGATCAGGATCCCAATAAAAATATTCATATCATTGTAATTCGCCTTCAGGCTCATAATAGTGGTTAACGTACCTGAACCTGCTATTAAGGGAAATGCAATGGGTACTATATTGCCGCTCCGGGGGTCACTGTCCGGTTTAAAGAGTTCGAGTCCCAGTATCATTTCCAGCCCAATAATAAATATCACAATACTACCGGCTACCGCGAAAGATTGAACATCCAGCCCAAGCAATCCCAAAAATTGCTTGCCCAAAAATAAGAACAGGATCATTAGCGCACCGGATGCCAGGGTGGCCTGTGTAGAACGTATCTCACCCCCCATCTTCATTCGCAGCGAGGCAAGTACCGGGATACTCCCGATCATATCAATCACCGCAAACAGGGTAAACGAGATCGTTAATATTTCCTTTAGTGCTATCTTACTAAAATCCACTGTTTGAAATTTTTTGCAAATATACATTTTCAAAAACAGTAAACAGCTATGAGCCGGAAGGTTTGTGTGTTTCTTTTTCCCGCGTAATATTCGATAAAACCTCATTCCGGAGGCTGCCATTATCGGCTATGATCTTAACAACACAACCATAATGCAGCGAAAAAACCTTAAATGAATCGGCCAACTGGGTACTGGCGATATAAGACAGGATACTACGGATAGCGCCTCCATGCGCTACTATTGCCACACAGGATAAATTAGATTTCATCCGCCTGTTGAACTACAAGGTCGATCACCCTTTATTTTTTAAATGACTGGCTACAAAAATAGGTATTGCCACCAGGCTATCTTATAAATTGAATTGTAATTTTATACCAATAAGAAAATTTTGCGGCGCCGATGGATTGAAAAACCGGTTTCCAAAAGCATTCAGGTCATTTCCCAGGCTGTAGGGCGTATTGAAGGATCTATCATAGGAAAAATATATTTCCCCCTTTAACTTTTTACCAAAATCTTTTTTATAACCCAGCCTTGCAAAAAATAAATGGTATGGTGTAGCGAAAAAATTATTGGCGTCATCCAAAGGTATCTGGTCGGTATAACTGTAGGTTATATTCGCATACAACCCGATTTTTGTAACTGCATCCGCACCAGCCACTAGCACATTAGGGGGAGTGCCTGTTAATTTATTACCGGAATAATCACTGGTAACCTGCTGGTAGGTTTTAAACCTGGCTTTGATATAAGTGTAGCTGGCCCACAACTTCAGCTCCTGTAAAAAATAAATGGTATTTCTTATGGGATAATAATTCACGGATAACTCCACACCGCGCTGATCCGTTTTCCCGGTATTTACAAAATAATCCGCACCAGCCGCATCCCGGCGGGTAACAATCGTGTTTTTTAAATTGAAAAGATAAGCAGCCGCATCCGCGTACAATTTATTCTTTATCAATTCACCCCGCAAGCCTATTTCATAATTGGTAGCCCGCTCGGCATCCAGGGACCCATTAAAAACACCGGTCGATGGTACTATCTCATCAATAGTAGGAGGGGAATATCCCTGGCTAACGGTAACGTATACACTATAATTTGCCCCGATCTTTTGAAGCAGTGAAATACGCGGAACAAAAACAGGATCAAAAGTTTTACTGATCTCTTTTACCGGCCTTTTATTAAGCCGGGTAAAACCATAGCCGTAATTATTATAGCTAACCCCTGCATTGATTATAAAATTATTGCCCAGGCTGATATCTGTTTGTAAAAAAATATTGTATTGTGTGGCAGCTATTTCATCATCAAACTGCAATGTATCGGATACGCCTGACTGGTTGCCAAAAGTGCGCGTTGATGTAAAGCAATACTGGTACTCGCCACCAAAATGTATGCGCACATTTTGGTTTTGATATTGTGTAACTGACCTGCCGCCAATACCCTGCTCTGTTTTACGCTGGTAATTGAGAATACTGGGGTTACGAAAACGGGTGTTGGAAGTATACACATTGGTACTGTTGCTCCATTGCGAATTGAACTGGTAGTTATGCGCAAAACCTGCATAAAAAGTTTTTACAAACAGCGCGGCTTTTTGTTCTGCCGCACTACGGTTTGGACCGGCTGCCGGTCTTGATTGACGCGGATTGGCGTTGAGTTGGCCCAATGTCAAACCCCCGGGGGTTTGGTAATACAGGTCGCTATAAAAAATATTGGCGCTGATGGATTGCTTTGTATTTATATTAAATGTGCCGGTATAATTGGCTACATCTCTCCTGGTACCGGTCAGGTCGCGCCATCCATCGCTTTGCTGGTGTGAATATTGTAATGAATAATTCGCATTATCCGTTTCATTTCGATAGGCCAGGTTGGTTTCCATCAAGCCATAACTACCCGCTAAAGAATTGATCGAAATACTTTTTTCATTGTATCCTGCATTGCGGCTGTTTAATAGAACCACGCCACCCGTGCCGGCACCATACATACTACCCCCGGGCCCCTTGATGATCTCAATTTTACCCACATTGCCAAATCCCAGCTGGTTCAGGTAAGTGTTGCCGTTGGCATCGGTAAAGGGGATGCCGTTCCAGTAAACTTTTACATTACGTACGCCAAAGGGTGAACGCAGTAAATTACCCCTGATGGATAAGCGGTAACTGCCGGGGCTTCGCTCATCCATTTTAACTCCCGGCACTGTATTTACGGCAGGCAAAATGGAAGCATTGCTATAACGTTCCAAATCGGTTCTGCCCAGTACACTTACCGTGACAGGAATATTTTTTAAGTCCGTATTTGTTTCAAAGGCCTTTACTACTATTTCTGATAAAAAGCTATTGGAAGGGTATAATGTGATGGCTAGGTTTTGTTGTGCCGTATAATTTGCGAATGTAGACTGGTACCCGATATGCGAAAAATAAACAGTATTTTTTCCCCTTAAACTGTTAAACTCAAATACACCATTTGAATCTGTAACAGCCACTGCGTTTTTATCAACCGTCACGGTAGCTCCGGGTAAGGGTTTTTCATGCTCGCCGCTTACCACCTTGCCTTTAAAAATATACTGGCCGGATAGTTTTACAGAACAAAAGAGTGCCAGGAAGAAAGTAGTGATTAAAGTAAAAAATCGCATACTGGTAAATAAAATATTAATAATTTATAACTGTCTGCAATTTAACAGGGAATAGATAATGATCAGCAATTTATTTTGTGCAGGGGTAATAATGACTTTCGTACTGCAACCGCTGCCAGGGTTTTCAACCACTGACGGGGGTTGGCTGCTACAAACACGTCAGCGGCTATCAGCCCTGACGGCGGTTAAATATTAAAAAAAAAGCCGCCATTTTTTTTCCATTTTTTCTCCTCATTAATAAAGGTCGCAAAACCAAAAGCCGTATTTCACAGCACTGTCAATTGGCTGCTGGTTATTATTACGGGTACTGGCTGGGGCCCGGTATTCCTTATACACAATATCACCTTTAGTAAATGTGATGGGTGTTTGAAATATCGGGCCGTCAAAAACAAATGTATGAAACTCCCCGTTTTCACCACATGCGTCTACGTTAGCGGGTAAGTCTTTAATAAATTGCCCGTCAATAATTCTACCACAAAAACGCTTATCCAAATAATTTTCATTTACACAAACCACCATTGTTTTAAAACCCAGCTCAATAAACTCATGGACCAAATGCCGGGTATCAATCTTCCATAATGGAAACAGGGCGGTAATTCCAACACCTCTTAATTTGTCTTCCCGGTATTGCCTGAGATCCTCCAAAAATATATCACCAAAAATAGTATACTCATATCCTTCCAGCTTTAGTTCATTTACTTTTTGATTCAATATGTCTTCGTACTCAATCATGCCAGGTTGTTCCGGTAATTCAATGGTAGTGAGCGGTATTCCAAGGGATGCTGCCTGGGCCTTCAATAATTCCTTTCTTACACCATGCATGGAGATACGGTTATGCACGGCATTTATACTGGTAAGCAAAAGATCGACCGCGTATTTTTTTTGCTCCAGTATATGATACAACGCAAGGGCTGAATCTTTGCCTCCGCTCCAGTTGATGTATGCTTTATTCATTAAAAATTATGCGGCAATTTCCTGCTCGCAGGCGATATAGTTTACTAATTTTTGATTGTTGTTGATGATGGGCTTAATGATTATTTTACAGAGGTACAACTCCCCGTTCTTACGATAATTTTCCAGTATTATTTCAATGGGTTCGTTTCCGGGAAGTTGTTCTTTTACAAGCCTGGTATTTTTTTATTAGTGGCAGGCCCCTGCAAAAATTTGGGGTTCCTGCCTTTTGACTCATCAAAAGTATAGCCCGTCATTTCATAGAAGCCTTTGCCGGTAAATGATCTCTGTTGTAAATGATCTTTGATACTGATCACGTACCGTTGTATATTTCCAACACCTCCAGGGTTTCCTGTTTACTCCACCTATTGATCCCTGCGATCTGCTTAATTTCGAATACGCATTGCCGGTACTTTGCTGCATCTTCCAGCAAGGAATTATATTTGACGCAAAAAATATCCCGGCTTAGCAGGGCGCCCTGGAATTTACCGGATGTTGGAGTTGCATAAATTCGTTTTAATGACCATGATACTTTTTAATTTGGGTTGCAAATTTTTCGGTATTGAATTCTGTGCGAAGCGATTTTATACAATTGAAACAAAGACAATCCGTAAATTGTTTAGTGATGTATTGTAGTTCTTCGTTATTTAAGGCGATGTCATAGCACTGGCATTGGGTGATATTACCCATTTTGCATTCAAATGCAATTCCGCAGCGCGGACAATATTTATCCTCATGCATGCACATACTGTTTTATATCTTTAAATAAAGCAGGCTTTCATGACAATACCTGAATGTTATTGATTTTAAATTTTGCAGGATGATGTCATGAAAAACAAATGCCTTACAAAAAAAATTAAAAAATTCTGTTTAACTACCTTTTATTTTGATTTAAACCACTTAAAAATTAAAAGCTGCGCCAAACATAAAATTGAAACGGCGGTTATTATAACCGTATTGATCAAAGTATAGCTGGTTGGTAATATTCCGGAGATCAGCGAAAAGTTTAACCGATGCGACCGGCTGGTAAGCTGCATATAAGTCAAGGTTATAATATGCTTTTAGTGGTTTAGTTTCGGCGCTAAATGTAGATGGATTGTAAAACAACTCATCTCTTTTATCAACCCATCTTACTCCAATACTGGTAAAAAACTCTTTGGATGGTTGAAAACCCACCGTCGCATTCAGGGCATTTTTCGGGCGGCGATACAGGTTGTAAAAGCTGGTGTCTTTTCCTGTTGTCCCGGATTTAGTTTCAATATTTCCATCTACAAAAGCGTAGTTGGCGGTGATGTTCCATTTCGACGCCGGGCGAATAGTAGCTTCCACTTCAACTCCATTGCCCTTCTGCTTATCCGCATTATCATATCTGCCATAAGGCGGTACAAATAAAGACTGAAAAATGATCACATCTTTTATGGTGCGATCAAAATATGTAACACGTAAGTGGAGGGTACTCTTTGTATTGATGTACTGCGCACCCGCTTCAAAGGAAGTGGATCTTTCCGGTTTCAGATCCTTGTTGCCGTATTCAGAAGCTAAATTATACAAAGAAGGCGCTCTGAAGCCTGATGCGATATTTGCAAATAATTTTACCTCTTTATTAATAACAAAAGATGGGTTAAATGAATAATTAAAGGCCGATCCAAATTGCGAATGATGGGTAAGCCTACCACCCAGCTCTGCATTAAAACCCGCAATGGATTTTAAAAAGAAGGATGCATACCCGCTTGCCTGGGAGGCGTGTAAACTATCATCGCCCAGCTTACCATAAGTAGTTTCAATATTTGCGTGCTGGCTGCGCAGGTCGGCACCTATCAGTAAACCCGCATGCTCTTGCAAATTGAGGTTGGTATATGCTTCGGCAAAAAAAGTGCGGCCCTTGTACAAGCCGTTGAAGGGGTCATAATCATTGGGATCTGCAGGCACATTCTTTTCATCTTTTAGCGTGCGTTTTGTATTATTCAGGTTGAGGTTTACAGTAAAACTTCCTTTATTAAAATTGTATAAAGAAGAGATACCTGCCTGCAGGTTCCTGTTCTGTGAGGTGCTGTTTCTGTCATCTGTAAAAGACGCATCGTCCAGGTCGGTTTTATATTTACCTGCCTGGCCAAACAAACTTAATTGCCAGTTTTTTGATGCCTGTGCAGTCATATTCAGGCTTACTATATCCTGTTGAAAACCATCTTTGTCAAAATTTTTGTTACCGGTTGTATCCTGTGCGGCGGAAAATCCATCGGATTGCAAACGGCTATACCTAAGATCATAGGTGATTATTTTTATCTTACCGCTTACACCGGCACTGCCTTTGAATGTGCCGTAACTGCCAGCTGCGACACTTGCACGAATGGTTGCTTTTTTATCGCCCACTTGCTTTTTAGTGATGATATTGATTACGCCTGCCACGGCATCCGATCCATATAAAACGGATTGGGCGCCTTTCAAAATTTCGATTCTTTCCACCTGGCCGATATCAAACTGGTTGATATCAAATTCGCCTGAAATACCGGAAGCTTCATTGGCGGGCACCCCGTTTACCAATACCAGCGTATTTGATGCGTTTGCCCCACGCAGGTACACTGTTTGATTGGCGCCTAATACATTTTGCGATCCGTTGATGACGAGGCCGGCCTGCTCATTTAAAACCTGGGCCAGGGTGCGACCGGTGTTTCTTTCCAATTGCGACCCGTCGATAACGGTTAATACTTTTCCCGTGGAGCTTTGCTTTTGGGGATACTTGTTGGCGGTAACAACTACCTGGTCGAGTTGTTTTGTACTGTCTTGCTGCGCCTTTAGCTGGCTACTGAATACTACAGCAGCCACGAATAAAATTTTACTTTTCATGTTTATGAAAAAAATTTTTGTGACTGCTTCCGGAAAATTGAAATGTTGGTGATAAAACGCAACACTGGTTAGAAATATAAATGCCTTGCGGCGCTTACACTCCATGCCTTTCACCCGAAAGCCGTGAATGATTAAATGCGATGTCTGGCAGGTCTTCTGACTTGGCTTCTGTTGAACACCTTCCCGTCCTGATAGTGATCGGGACAGTGGTATGAAGATTCAACAATGTGAACAGCGGATAGTAAAGATTAAGACGTTACCATTTGCTTTTAATGTTCACCGGGCCTTTACAGCTACGGGGATAGTGCCGGAATTACACCGGACTTCCCTTTTAACCCCGATTTTAATCGGGGACCAAATTCGATGCAAATGTAAACAGAATGAACCTGATTTGCCAAAAATATTAATCGCACTTTTGTTGAAAAGTAAAAGCCGCTGACTGGCAGCGGCTTTTACTTTTTTTAAATAATAGTATAATAATTAATATCTTTTTTTTGAGGAAGCTGTTTAAATTAGATACCTCTTTTAAATTCACAGCTTTCGCCTGCACATCCGGCGGGGCTGCGCAACTGGTTTATACCCGAAAGGAAAATTGATACTACAAATAGCAATGGATAATATCTTTAATGGTGATTGATCCAATATTTTTGTTTCAAAGATTCAACAAATAAAAATCGCCTTGTCGCTTAACCATAAAGGATCTTATGGTTTTTTTTCAGACACTATAAATATGCCTTATTCGTATTAATTAGTGCATTCGTGGCAAAAAAAAATATACGGTTTTTTGCATATTACCTGGCAAAGGAATTTAAAGGTAAAAATAGTTATAGTGAAAAAGTTACATGCAACATTCCCTTTAGTTTTGTGGTTGTTTGTTCACTTGCAAAGTTTTGCGACAATGGCAGCTGTGCATTACAGCCAACGGTTATTTTATTGAAACTAACTTCAACCCCTGCAGCTGTGCTTAAGAGGTAGCCGCCTGTTTCAGCTATTTTGTCGCTGGCCAATTTATTGACTTCGCTATGATCATACAAAAGGCCGAGGTTGGGTGTAATAGTTGTTTTTGCTTTTGTAAATGCATAATATGCAATGCTATTGGCTGAAAACTTATTGCCAAAAAAATACCGGTCGCTGTTCGTTGTATTTATTTTATACCGGCCACTCGTATTTACACCAAACCTGTTAATATTTATGTTGTACACCGCGCTCAATATAAAGTCATTGCTCCCCGATCCTACCTGTGTATTGGCCAATGCTACCAGGTCGGGTTCGTTTGGATCAATATTAAATTGTCCGGTAGCCAGTTTAATCCCTGCACCCAGCCACAACTGTTGTGTTATTAATTTTTTGCCTTCAGTGGCGGATGAATGGTTAAAAATTTTATAATTGCCTATTACGGCTATGTCGCCAATCCCATTTGCATTAAGGGTTCCGTCATCAGAAGCCTGGTGAATAAAATTAAAAGGAAGTATTGCCAATACCTGCCATCTTTTACCAATATTATATCCGCCCCAAACTTCCACTGTTTGAAAAAGATCTTTACTATATTGGGCAGCATCATCTTTGATGTTGGTATGGAAGCTGCTGAACTGGTACCGGATCCCAAGAAAACTGCGGCTGAACTGAGGGAGGAGACCTATATAATAATTACCTATGCCACAACCGCAAATTTCGCAGGCAGAAGCTGCAAATGAAAACAAAATAATACCTACTGTTATAACAATTTTTTTCATAAAACAATTTTTTGATGGAATAATAAAGTATGGCGCCGGTTATTGCTACAGTCGTTTGACCAATATACATTAAACGCCTTTTCCTCTTGAAAGGTTGCTGCTTCGCGGTGATGGTACATAACTCACCGCTGACGCGCCATTTTCATGCACTGTATGAGCCTGCCAATTGATAATAAAATCCTTAGAATATTTATACAGTTACGGATATACTATGCCGCCTGAGGGGGATGAAATATGGAACCATGGCCGCTTTGAAGTGTGAATGAGGGGTTGCTGTTAATATATGGCCTGCTGTTTTTTTCAGCGAAGAAATGAGTGGATATTTTTTTGGCTTCCTCAGCAAAAAGCACTTCGTCCCTATTGTTCCGGGTATTGCTGTTTGTAGCTCCGTCCTCTTTTGCGGCTTTGTCCAGTTGCTTCTTTAAATAACACTTGCCATTACAGCCATTCATTGGCTTATCGCGGTTGACACAGAGGGTTTTGGCAATTAAATTTTTATTGACCTCATAACTCAGCAGCATCATGTACCGGTTGCCAAGCTGCGTTAGTAAGGCTACCAATAATATGAAGGCTGCGACACTTTTCATTTCGAGCTACAAATATACCGGTTATGTATAAAACATTCTGCCCGGATCGTAAAAATTCAAGTTTTCCTGCCGTTGAATTTTATGCATTTAAAATTCCCTTATCTTCAAAGCATGGCAGAAAAACCGAAACTCAACCTTTTTGATTTTACCATGATCGTGGTGAGCCTGGTTATTGGCATGGGTATTTTCAGGGCGCCTGCAAACGTTGCAAAGGAGTCACCCGACACTTTTTTATTTTTTGCTGCCTGGATCGCCGGTGGAGTTATTGCATTATGTGGTGCATTGACTTATGCTGAAATTGGCAGCCGCTTGCCGGTAATCGGGGGTTATTATAAAATATTTTCTTATGCCTACCATCCCTCTATCGCTTTTGCCATTAATTGTATCATATTGGTATCCAATGCAGCTTCGCTCGCCGCCGTAGCCCTGGTGGGTGGTGAATATATTACCGCGGTTTTTAACCCTGCCATCAAAGACCCGGAATTTTTGAAAGTGGCTGCCAATGCCGAGTTCATTCAAACCATACAGATCACCATTGCTATTACGGCCATTTTAATTTTTTATGGTGTAAACCTGCTTGGGCTGAAAATGAGCGCTAAAACGCAGAATATCCTGATGATGATTAAGATCATACTGATCCTGTTATTGATAGCTCCTATCTTTTTTGCGGGTACCGCGGCGCCGGTAAACGTATCGCATATAAGCACCGGGTTGAAGGAATATATCAAGGCTTTCGGAATCGGGTTAGTAGCCGTAAGCTTCACTTATGGCGGGTACCAGCAGACCATTAACTTCGGAGCAGAGGTAAAAGCGCCTGCTAAAAATATCCCCAGGGGTATATTTTTTGGCATCTTTATTATCATCCTTTTATACTTAACCATTAACTACGCCTATGTTAAAGTGATCGGGTTTGAGGAGTTGAAAGGCGCTAAAAACATTGCCGCAATCATGGCATCAAAAATTTTTGGTATCAATGCCGAAAGGATTTTATCAGGGTTTTTATTTTTAAGCGTGCTTGCTTATGTAAATGTTTTGCTGATGAGCAATCCGCGGGTAATGTATGCAATGAGTGAAGACAAAATTCTTCCCCCCGTATTTAAAAGGATGAATACTAAAACAGGCGTAATAACTGTTTCGCTCACCGTTTTCGCGGCTCTTTGTGTGGCGATCATTTTTTGGTCAAAGGATTTTGATACTATTTTAAGCTTCACTATTTTTTTAGATTCCTTTGGCATGATCTTATCTGCCGCTACCATTTTTATTTTACGAAAAAAAACCAAACACCTCGATGGCAGCGGTATTTATAAAATGAAATTATACCCCTTGCTTCCCGTAATATTCATCCTTGCCTATGTGTTTGTGGCTATCAGTATTGCAATGGATTATAAGAACAATAAAAATGCAGCATTGATTGGTTTAAGTGTATTGGCATGCTTTATTGTGCTTTACTTTATAGGTAAATCATTCAAAAAAACAATTCGATAAAATGGATATCTCCTACATCATCAATGAACTGGCGGAAGACAGGGAAAACTATTTCAATGCCATTGCCCCGCCGATTATGCAGAGCAGCAATTTCGCATTTAAAACGGTTGATGAAATGCGCAATGCATTTGCCGATGAATACTCCACTTATTTATACAGCAGGGGGCTGAACCCTACCGTGGATATCCTGCGCAAAAAATTAGCAGCGCTTGACAATGCGGAGGACTGCCTGGTATTTAACAGTGGCGCGGCAGCCATCTTCGCAGCGGTACTGGCCAATGTAAAATCGGGGGATCATATTGTATCGGTGAATAAACCCTATACCTGGGCGCAAAAAATGTTCAACGAGATCCTGCCGCGTTTTGGAGTAACTACCTCGTATATTGATGGACGGGAGATAGAAAATTTTGAACGGGCCATTTTACCGCATACTACGGTTATTTACCTGGAGAGTCCGAATAGCTGGGATTATGCCATACAGGATCTAAAGGCTGTAGCCGAACTGGCAAAGGCGGAAAATATTGTAACCATCATTGACAACAGTTATTGTACCCCAATCTATCAAAGGCCACTTGACTTTGGCATTGACCTCACGCTGCAATCCGCTACTAAATATATCGGCGGCCACAGCGATACGGTGGCAGGTGTATTGTGCGGCAGTACCCAAATGATTGAACGGATCTTCAATTCGGAATATATGAATATCGGCAGTGGCATTTCGCCATTTAATGCATGGTTGCTAATACGCGGCTTAAGAACCCTGCCGATGCGCCTGGAACGAATTACCCGCACAACGGGGCAGGTTATAAGTTACCTCGGCCAACATGATAAAGTAGAAGAAGTGCTCTTTCCCTTTGATGAAAGTTTTCCTCAATATCAACTGGCCAGGCAACAAATGCAGGGAGCTTGCGGCCTGCTTACTTTTATTATTAAAGCAGGCACTCTGGAACAGGTTGAAAGATTTTGCAACGGCCTGCAACATATTTTAATGGCGGTAAGCTGGGGCGGCCATGAAAGCCTGATCATCCCGAAATGTTCGGGCATTCCCTCAAAATACTTTGATGCCGCAAGAAAGGAACATCGTATGATAAGGTTATATGTGGGACTGGAGGACGCTGAATATTTGATAAAGGATTTGGAGCAGGCGTTTTTAGTGATAAATTCCTGAATTAAAGTTCAATGATTAATTATTACGTAACAATGCCAACCGTGTTAATCATTGACGGATTCCGCTTTTTCTTTTATAGTAATGAAAATAATGATCCGGCTCATGTTCACGCTAAAAAAGGTAGCGCGGAGGGTAAAATATGGTTAGAATCTGTTACAGAAGTTTGTTATTTACACCATTTTACAAAAGCTGAAGAAAAAGATAACCAGCAGATAATAGAAGATAATTTTGAAAATATAAAAGCTAAATGGGATGAATACTTTAATAAATAAATATGATACTTTAGAAGCTATTATTTATAATGATGGACTATCTATTCACGCTATTGATTTCCATCAGGAATTGGATCTGATGCTTATTGTGCTTAATACAAAAGCTAAATTACACCAAAATATATCATCTTATCATTCACTGAAAAACAGTTCTTTAGCGCAACTTAAAAATTATGAATTAATTGGAAAAGGTACGGGTGTCCATTGGCCCGATATCGACGAAGATTTAAGTCTGAAAGGATTTTTAAGGGATGAAATTTCGTATGAATACAATTCCAAAACTTTCAATTTGGCGGATAATTTTAAAAAAAATATACTTCAAAAGCCAGGTAGGGAAAATATAAGCGATGATGCTGATGAAGTTGAATATTTAGCCCAGGCTTTAGGATTATCAAGAAAAAAGTTGATTTCAGCGCTTAAAAAAATCGGGGCATCTGAAGTAGCGGTTAAGAAGGCGCTTAAAAGTAAATATTAGAAATTAATATTTTGCTTCCCCTTGTAATAGATTTGTGGTTTCGGATTATGAAAAAGTAATTTATCAAAGCTGCACCTCATTCTAAGCCAAACTATTATTATGCTCCCATAACCTGGCATAATATCCCCGTGCCTTCAGCAAATCGAAATGACCTCCCTCCTCCACTAATTTGCCATTGTGTAAAACCAGGATAGTATCACAGTTTTTTATAGAAGGCAACCGGTGTGCGATGATAATAACGGTTTTGCCTTGTTGTTTAAACCAGTTTAAAGTTGACTGTACCTGTTGTTCACTTAAAGAATCAAGACTTGATGTTGCCTCATCTAAAATTAATATTTCAGGGTTGCGGTATAATGCCCTTGCTATGGCGATACGCTGCCTTTGGCCGCCTGATAAATTTATACCCTGCTCACTTAAGTAAGTATTGTAGGTATCAGGCAATTTTTCTATAAATTCGTTGATACCAAGCATCCGCGATAAAGCTAAAAGCCGCGGCATATCCGGTTCTAAATCGCCTATCGCAATATTATCAATAATACTACCGGCAAAAAGATCTATATTTTGGGGAACAACGCCAACACATTGACGTAAACTACGGTTGCTGATATTTTGAATGTCTATGCCGCCAATGGAAATATTACCCTCTTTTAACGGATACAAATTTTGAAGTAACGAAAGCAAGGTGGATTTACCACTTCCGCTTTCACCCACTATTGCTGTGCTGCTTCCTTTCCTGATCAATAAATTTAATCCCTCAAAAACCGTTGCCCTGGTACCATACCTGAATGTTGCATTGTTAAATTGAATATTCCCAATCAACTCCCCGTGTAATTTTACCTTGTTTAAATTATCACTTTCAATTTCCAGGTCAATAATTTCAAACAACCGGTCAGATGCAATTAAGGCATCCTGCA
>JBDTVX010000126.1:0-13724 GCA_040007015.1 Ferruginibacter sp.
ATGCCGCCCGCCGTATGTCATCGTATTTACTCATGTAGGTGGTACTTTATAAATGAATGATGAATGATGAGTGGGAGCAAGGTTAAACACTACCATGACAACAGTAATATTTAGCCTTGTAATTATTAATTATTCATTATTCATTATTCATTATTCATTATTAATTTCTCATTTCTCATTTTCTATAAATTCTCCAAACTGACGATATCGTGTATAGCGCTTTTTGTAAATTTCAACACGCTCCCTGTTGGGTGAATACTCCGCATCAAAGCCTTGTCCCATGGCTATCATCGCATCTTCTACCTTATCATAAATACCCGCCGCTGTGGCGGCAAACATGGCTGCACCCAATGCACAGGTTTGTTCCGATTTATGAATACGGATGGGCATGTCCATCACATCGGCCATCATTTGCATTATGAAAGGTGATTTTTTTGCAACACCGCCAATACCGATCAGCCCTTTTACCGGAACCCCCTGTTCATTAAATCGATCCACGATCGCTTTTGCTCCAAAGCAGGTTGCTTCTGCAATGGCACGAAATATCCTGGGTGCGTCGGTACCAAGACTTAGCCCGGCAATTGCGCCCTTCAGTAATTGATTGGCATCCGGTGTACGCCTGCCGTTGAACCAGTCCAATGCCAGTTCATTATTTTCATCGGGAGGTATAAGATCAGCCTGCTTACTTAATTCAGCTATAATATTATTGGTGGTTTCTTCAATTAACCTTGATGCAGTACCGGCATCTATGATCGCAGATTTTGGCAGGATCTTTTGCAGCGGCCATGCCAGTATATTTTTGAACCACGCATAAGCATCGCCAAATGCAGACTGCCCTGCTTCCATACCCATCATTCCCGGGATCACAGACCCCGGAACCTGTCCGCAAATCCCCTTTACCAGCTTTCCTTCTACTTCATTCATTGGCGCTACCAGCATATCGCAGGTGGAAGTACCCATTACTTTACTTAAATGATAAGCTTCGATCTGGCCGCCCACGGCCCCCATATGTGCATCAAAAGCACCTACACCAATCACCACATCCGTTGAAAGCCCCAAACGCCCGGCCCATTCAGGGGATAAATAACCCACTGCCTGGTCTGCGGTATATGTTTCTTTAAAAAGTTTTTCAGTAAACCCTTTCAGCAAAGGATCAAGCGATGCAAAAAAATCATCCGGGGGCAATCCCCCGAAAGCCGCGCTCCACAAAGCCTTGTGCCCCGCACTGCATACGCCCCGTTTCATTTGTTTTACATCCTTACCTCCCGAAAGCAGGAATGGTATCCAGTCGCAATGCTCTACCCACGAATGAACCGCTTCTCTAACGCGGCCGTCTGCACGCAAAATACGAAGCAGCTTTGCCCAATACCATTCAGATGAATAGATACCGCCCACAAATTGAAGGTAATTGGTTTCAAATTGTACCGCATGGTCATTTATTTCCGCGGCTTCTTTTGTAGCGGTATGGTCTTTCCATAAAACAAACATCGCATTGGGATTATCTTCAAAAGATGGCAGCAGGGCCAGTGGCGTACCCGTTTCATCTACTGCCACAGGCGTAGAGCCTGTTGTATCAACCGATATGGCTTTAATATTCGCTGCTGCCGCAGGTCCGGCTTGTTGCAAACAACTTTTAATGGTTTGCTCAAGTCCTTCCACATAATCCAGCGGATGCTGGCGGAACTGGTTTAAAGATGCGTCACAATACAAGCCATCTTTCCAGCGGGGATAATAAAAAACAGCGGCAGCGATTTCATTACCGTTTGCAGCATTCACAATAATGGACCGCACAGAGTCTGAACCAAAATCGACTCCTATTACAAATTGATCGTTCATAATTAGCAAAGCAATGTTTCAGCAAATATAATAATATTTGTAAAAATGACAATTCTTTTTATTCTTTTTTTCAAAATTTAAAAAAAGAATAAAATGGACTGCTCCCGCCGGACGCAAAAAATATAACACAACCCAATGCTGTCAAAGGTAAAAATGTGAATGTACAACTTTGCCATCCCGGTATTTCGAAGTAAGGATAAACCTGCAGTCGATCACAAATGTATCCTAATCGGCCCGTACCATTTTTTCCGGGGCAAAGAAAACCTGCAAATTTACCCGGTAAAAGGGGCAGCATTCCGCAGAACGAACGTGTTCAGGTATTTTTTACAAGTTATTAAATTTCCATGTGATGATCGGATATTTTACGATTTGTTATTTATTGTAGCGAAATAAGATATTTTATTACAACTGATCCACGGGTAAATCGGGCTATGCTTTTAACCGTATTGTATCCAAAAACAAGTAAACAATCAATATCACTGGAGTTACGAAATATATTTCATGTAGAATAATTTGTTCCATCGTTCGTCATTTTGCCGGCAAAAAATAACCAAAAAATAATCAGGGCCGGTACAACGCAATACTAAGTACCTTTGAATAATTCCGCGGTTCCGAAAAGAATATGTGATTAACCTTATTTAACCAGAAATCCATATTTTATGTTACAGGCTAATCATGATAAACCGACAACGCATTCGGACAATCGCTTCCCGGTGGTGGGGGTTGGCGCATCGGCAGGTGGACTGGAAGCTTTTAAACAACTGTTAAAAGCTATACCTGAGAACAGTGGGATAGCTTATATCCTGGTACAACACCTGGATCCGTTTCATGAAAGTATACTGCCGAATATTTTACAAAGGGTTACCGAACTCCCGGTGTTTGAAATAACCGATAACATCGCCGTAGCGCCCGACCATATCTACATTATCCCGGCTAATAAAATATTAATAGCTACTGATGGAGTGCTTAAGTTAGGAGCGCGGCCGCCAAAGCATGAAAAGAATATGCCCATTGATATTTTTTTTGCATCACTTGCAGAAGTTCATCAGGACCATGCGATTGGAGTGGTTTTATCGGGTACAGGCACCGATGGCACCCTGGGCCTTAAAGCCATTAAAGATCATGGCGGAATCACTTTTGCCCAACAGCTAGATTCGGCCGACTATGATGGCATGCCGCTTAGCGCGATCCAGTCGGACATCGTTGATTTCGTACTCAACCCGGGAGAGATTCCGGGGAAACTGCTGGAACTGGGACGGGCATTTACGATACCGGTAAACCAGGAAGAAATATTGCATAAAGAAAAAGAAAATGTATTCAGAAAAACCCTGGCACTGATAAGCCTGCACAGATCAGTAGATTTTACTTATTATAAACAAGCCCTTATCCGCAGGCGCATTTTACGCCGGATGGTGATTAAGAAAATAGAAAACCTCGCGGAATATTTTAAACTCCTGCAGGATAATCAAAATGAACAGGACATCCTTTACCAGGATTTGCTTATTCCCGGCACTTCATTTTTCAGGGATAAGGAAATTTTTGATACGTTATGCGAAATTGTTTTCCCGTTCATGGTAAAAGACAAATCGGTAATTGCACCGGTACGAATCTGGATTGCCGGTTGTTCCACCGGTGAAGAAGCCTATTCAACTGCAATTTGTTTGAGTGAATATTTAAGCGGTAATATGGATATAAAAATTCAGCTTTTCGCCACAGATATCTCCGAAAAAGCCATCGCAAAAGCGCGCAGTGGGATTTACCTTAAAAGCGAATTGGAAAATGTTTCAGAAAGCCGTCTGCAGGAATTTTTTCATCAAACAAATGGTCATTACCAGGTAAACAAAACATTAAGAGATATGTGTGTGTTTACGGTGCATAACTTTTTAAAGGATCCTCCTTTTGTACGAATGGACTTTATCAGCTGCCGTAATGTGCTTATTTATATGGAGCCGTATTTGCAGAGAAAAGTGTTGGCTACTTTTCATCATGCCCTAAACGCAAAAGCGTTTTTACTACTGGGCAAATCAGAAACTACCGGCGATTCCTCTGATGAATTGTTTTCAGCCAAAAGCAAGGCCCATAAATTATATAGCCGCAAAGAGAGCCCGGGAAGGTTTTTGCCTGTAACAGCCGATCAATCAGGAAAGCCGCCTACCCAAACGGTCAAAGGACTGGGAAAACCCAACCTTCGGAAAGAAGACTTTCAAAAAATTGCCGATGATATTTTATTGTCGGGATATACCCCGGTGGGCGTAGTGGTCAACGACCTGTTCGACATCGTACAGTTTCGTGGTCCAACCGGTTCCTACCTCGAACAACCATCGGGCAAACCCAGCGTAAACGTTATAAAAATGGCACGGGAAGGCCTGGGATTTGAATTGCGCAGCCTGTTGCATAAAGCTAAAAAGGTCCAGGAGCCTGTAAGTAAAGAAAACATACCCGTTGAAAATGGCAGCCGCATGGTTAGCATTGAAGTAATCCCGCTACCCAACATCATTGAACTCCATTATTTAATCCTGTTTAAGAATACTGCTGAAAACAAAAAGGAGGCTCCGGGTGGCGGTGCGGTGCGGGATGGTGAAATAAACAGGAACACGGAATACCATCATATTCAACTATTAGAAACGGAGCTTACTCATTCCCGCGAAGATATGCGCCGCATAACCGAAGATCAGGAGGCTGCCAATGAAGAGCTTCAGAGTGCCAACGAGGAATTGCTTTCAGGCAGCGAGGAATTACAAAGCCTGAATGAGGAATTAGAAACTTCCAGGGATGAGATACAAAGCACTTATGAACAATTAATAAATGTAAACCGGGAGCTTTATGAGCGCAATGATCAATATAAGAATGAAAGGCAATATTCCGAAGCGATAGTAAAAACCATACGCCAGCCGCTACTGGTGCTTACGAAGGAATTAAGGGTGAAGAGCAGTAACAACGCCTTTTATAAAACCTTTAAGGTTACGGCGTCTGAAACAGAAGGAAAATTATTATATGAATTAGGAAGCCGCCAATGGAATATACCTGCCCTGCGCAACAAGCTTAAGAATATATTGGATGATAAAGGTTTTGAAGACTTTGAAGTATCCCAAACCTTCCCGGGTATAGGAGAAAAAACAATGCTGCTGAATGCAAGCCAGATGTTTAAAGAAAATAGCAGCGAACAATTAATATTGCTGGCCATAGAAGATATTACCGTAAGGAAAGCACTCGATAAAAAGGAACAGGAATTTGCCGATATCCTGTTAAATGAGCGGCGGGTGCTGCACGATTTCTTTATGCAAACGCCTGCCTTCCTATGTATTTTGAGAGGTCCCCAACATATTTTTGAATTGGCCAACCCGCTGTACCTTGAATTAATGGGCAACCGGACCGTACTTGGTAAACCCTTTAATGAAGCGCTGCCTGAACTAAAAAAGCAGGGATTTGCAGAACTGCTGGATAAAGTTTATAATACCGGCGGATCCTTTATTGGTAAGGAAATGCCTGTCAGCATCGACCGCGGAAAGGGAACAATGGAACTGGTATATTTAAATTTTAACTATAAGGCGCTTAAAAATAAGGCCGGCGAACCGGAAGGCATATTAGTTTTTGCTTATGATGTATCGGAGCAGATCATTGCCCGCCGGAAAGTGGAATCAAATGCCGCCTTCCTGCAAAAAATGTACATGAACGCCCCGGCCTTTATTTGCACTTTAGGGGGGCCGGAACACATTTACGAGTTGGTAAACCCTTCTTACCAACAGTTGTTTGATAATCGTGAATTACTGGGTAAGCCAATGCTGGAGGCGCTACCAGAGTTAAACGAACAGGGTTATAAAAAAATTTTGGACGACGTTTATAATACAGGCGAAGCATTCATCGGTAAGGAAATCCCTGTTTTTTTGGCCCGTAGTGAAGGCAGTGTGCCCGAACTCCGGTATTTTAATTTTACCTACCAGCCAATGTATGATGAAAAAGATCAGATCAATGGAATATTGATTTTTGGTTACGAGGTTACCGAAGAAATGCGCGGGAGAAAAATACTGGCTGAAATTACGGAAGAACGTATCGCGGTGCTGGAGGCAATTCCGCAATGCGCCTGGACCGCTGCCATAAATGGAGACATTACTTATGTAAATAAATTTTTCCTGGGTTACACCGGCATGACTGAAGCTGAAATGCTTATCCGGGGCTGGACAAAGGTAGTAGACCCCGATTACGCGGAGGAAACCCATACAACTTATAAAGAATTAATACAGGCAGGCACCGACTTTGAATTGGAATTTTTGATGAAAAGAAATGCTGACGATGCTTACCGCTGGCATTTGTTACGGGCCCTGGCTATAAGGGACCATGCAGGAACCATCCTTTCCTGGGTAGGTACCAGTACTGATATTCACGACCAGGTATTATTTTCAGAAGTCCTGGAAAAGCAGGTAGCAGAAAGAACCAGATCTCTCAATATCTCCAATACCGAATTGGAACATTCAAATAAAAATCTGGAGCAGTTTGCTTATATCGCATCTCACGATCTGCAGGAACCGCTTCGGAAAATACAGGTATTTTCTTCCATGCTAAACGATCATTACGCGAATATCCCGGATAAGGCGAAGGACCTTATCGACAAAATCAATTCATCATCACAGCGAATGACGGTGCTTATAAAAGATGTGCTTAATTTTTCCAAACTAACACTATCCGAATTCACTTTTGTAAAAACAGATTTGAATGAGATACTAAATAATATGCTAAGCGAATTTGATTTAATGATCAGCCAGAAAAAAGCGGTTATCCATAAAGAAGACCTGCCCGTAATTGAAGCAATTCCTTTGCAAATGACACAGCTTTTTTATAACCTGCTAAGCAATGCACTTAAATTTTCTTCGTCCGACAAGCCGCCTGTAATAACGATATCCTGTAAAATGCTTTTGCCGGACAAGGTTAAAGAACATACAAAACTACATCCCGAACTTTCGTATTGTGAACTTGTTTTCAAAGACAACGGTATCGGCTTTGAGCAGCAATTTGCTGATAAGATATTTTTAATTTTTCAGCGGTTACATAGCCGGAAACTATATGCAGGCACAGGGGTAGGCCTGGCGCTATGCCAGAACATTGCAATCAATCACGGAGGTGAAATATATGCTGAAGCAATAGAAAATGAAGGGGCAACATTTCATATTTTGCTGCCGGTAATACAAGCCCGGGTAATTAATAATTAATAATTAATTAATAAAAAAGCCTACCTTTAATGAACCTACCTTAGTAATGAAAACAATCCAGAAAAAAAACAACCAAAAACCGCCCGGCACTCTCAAAAAATTTACTTCTACGGCGTCTGATGACAAGATTCATCACCTGGCATTTGATAATTCCTTACAGGCAAACATCATCTCCAGTGCCAGTACCGGTAAAATAATAATTGCCAACAACGCTGCCTGCAAACTCTTTGGTTATTCTAAAAAAGAATTATTAACCAAAAGCAGATCGTCTATTTTCAATATAAATGAAAGCAGTTTCAAAAAGATGCTGCACGAAAGAACAGCCGAGGGACACTCCATGGCCCTAGTAACAGCCATAAAAAAAAGTGGTATGTTGCTTCCCTGTGAGATCACTTCCGCAGTTTTTATGGATGACGATGGAGGTGAAAAGGCGATCACCACTATTGCGGATATTAGCCAAAGCATCCTCAGGCAAAAAAATATTGATGCCAAAAAAGAAAAAAAAGTGGCAGATAATATCATTATTGCCAAATTAAAACAAAAAGTAATAGATGCCAGGAAAGAAAGGATCGTTGCGCACAATATTGTTCTTGCTAAATCAAAACAAAGAAAAATAGATACTAAAAAAGAAAAAATAGTTGCTCATAATATTATAACGGCACAGGTGAAGTCGGACACCAGGCTGGCAGATAACAAAGAATGGATACAATACATAGCCAAAGCCTCATATGATGTAATGTGGGATTGGGATATTGCTACCGGTGAAATTTATCTGGGTGATAGCGTTAAAGAAGTGTTTGGCTATAGAGCGGAAAACAATATTATAGCCTTTAAAGATTTCGTCATGTGCCTGATCCCCAAAGAAAGAGAGGCTGTTGAAAAAAAATTATTGAAAGCACTGGCTTCCCGCAGTAAATCCTGGACGGATGATTACATGCTCAAACGCCAGGATGGTTCCATTGCAGCTACCACCAGCCGTGCAAGCATTGTCAGGAACGAAGCCGGGAAAGCGATCCGTTTGATAGGCGCCATACAGAACGTTAGCAGGCTGCAGGAACTGGAAAAGACCCTTTCAGAGCAAATTACTACCAAGAAGGAAAATAGTGAAATATTCCAACTTGCTGCCAAACTTTCCTATGATGGAATATGGGACTGGAATATATTAACCAATGATTTTTTTCTAGGCGAGGGTTTGGAAGAATTATTTGGCCGCGACATTAAAAAAAGTAAGGGTAATATGGTAACTGACTGGAGCAATTACCTGCACCCGGATGATAAGGAATCTGTTTTAGAAGGATTACAGGATGCCATTGGATCAACCGCTACCCACTGGGAGCATGCCTACCGGTTTCTAAAAACTGATGGCTCCATTGCTGAAGTATATGGCAGGGCCAGTATTATCAGGAATACCGATGGAAAAGCCTGCCGTATGATTGGTGTGATACATAACCTGAGCCGCCAAAAGGAATTGGAAGATAAACTGAACATCGAAATGGCTTCGAATGTAAAACAGTTTACAGATTATAAAGAAAGTTTCAAGCTCATCTTCAATTCATCATCAGATGTAATATATGATATTGATTTAGTAGCAAATGAAATAAAAATAAGTGATGCGTTTGAAAAAGAATTCGGTTATAAAATAACCAGCAAAATGACGCCGGAGGAGGATTGGGCCAACCACATCCATCCTGATGATAAAAAAGCCGTGTTGAAGGATTATTCCAGGATGCTTGCCTCCGGGGAAAATGAATGGAAAAATAGTTACCGTTTTTTCAGGGCCGATGGTTCTGTGGCCAATATTTTAAGCAGCGGCGTAATCCTGAGAAATGCCGACGGGCAAGCCTGCCGTATGATAGTATCCATGCATGATATCAGCAAACAAACAGTGCTGGAAGAAAGGCTGGAGCGGGAAATTAAATTAAAGGAAAGGCACATCGCAGAAGCCACTGCCGAAGCCAAGGAGACCGAAAGATCGGATATAGGAAAAGAACTGCATGATAATGTAAACCAGTTACTGGGTGCTTCCAGGCTATATCTTGAACTGGCAAAACGAGGTGGGGTCAACAGTGAAATGTATTTGGGCCGTTCTTCAGAATATACGCTTACGGCTATTGAAGAGATCAGGAAATTAACCAAAGGGCTGACAACTGATATCATTAAAAACATTGGACTTGCTGAAGCCATCAATAATCTTACCCGGGATACCATGGAATTAAACCCGGTAAAAATATCCTCCACACTGGAGCATTTTATAGAACGCAATGTCAACGATAAATTTAAGCAGAATATTTTCAGGATAGTGCAGGAACAATTGAACAACATTGTAAAACATGCCAAAGCAACAAAAGTTACAATTGGCCTTTCACAAAATAAAACATCCATTACCCTAATCATCTCGGACAACGGTGTTGGATTTGATGTCGCTAAAAAGCGAAAAGGGATCGGTATAGACAATATCAAAAGCCGGCTGGCGTCTTATGGCGGAACTGCTGATTTTGTTTCTCAACCCGGACAGGGCTGTGTTCTGACAGCTATCTTTCCTATAACAGATGCATTGCTGAAGAAAAAATAATCAGTTAATGTGCTAATATGCGAATATGCGAATGATTTAATGATTTTCGTTTGGCTGCAAGCGCGTAACTATTGGCTTACGCAACTTCCTAATATTTTTTCTTTGCAAATAAGGCAGGTAATATTCTGCATAGAATTGCTTTTTATAATCCTTGTATTGGCTTACCGCTCCCAACTTACTCATTAATTTAATATAATACCAGGCTAAATCAATTTGGTGTGGCTTGAAACCGCTTCTTGCACTTTTTGGAAACAAATGATGGTTGTTGTGCCATTCACCCGCCACAAAACCAGGCCATAGCTGGTTAACTGAATTGTCTTTAAGGTTGAGATCTATACCCTCCCGCTGCTTACCAGAGCCCTTGCCATGACCTTCATAATTAAAAGTACGAACCCCAACGGCCCAAAAAGCGGCTGCGCCAAATAAACAGCAAGCCAATGCATGACCCCCCAGCAAATAAAAGGCTGCATACCAGAATGACCAGTTCAGTATCCAGGCCATCACTGCACGCAACGGGTTAACGTATGAACCCCAGCGCTGGTACTGTTTATAAGTATTTCCCTTTACACCCGTATGCTTCATCAGCATCTTTACCCGGTTGTAATCAGCCTCACTTAAGTATTTGGCAATCGGCTGATGATTGACATCCGCCAAAAAACAATACAAGAAACCGGCATGAGCATTATAAGGATCGCCGGGCATATCGGATTTGGAATGATGCACATGGTGAGAGACAACGTATATCTCTTCGGGAATTACGTTGATAGTGAGATTTTGTGTAAAGAATCGCCAAAATTTATTTCGGAATTTATACGCCCCATGCGTACAATAACGATGGTGCCAAATGGTGCCATGCGTGCCCATAATGATCATACTGTATATAAAAGCTGCAACGAAGGTCCAGATGCTGAGAAAGTAAACCAGGAATACCACAAAAAAAGGAACCAGACACAATACTTTGAACCAGCTAAAAAACGGTAACCAGTTTTTCCGGGTTTTAAATATATTCAGTCTTGAAAAAAACTCCCTGAAGATTTGATTTGCCGTAGGCTTTATCAAATTCCCCTGCTCATCTTTCCAGCCGTATGACGGGGCCTGTAATACATGGTCTAAAAAAGGCATATTGTTGATTTTAAAGAGTGTAAACCGACTTGTAGGGAAGCAGTTAAGCATATCCGAAGCGGGCACCATTGACCCGGTATATAAACCTCATGGTCACCAGTCTTCTTTACCAGCTACAAAACATTTCAAATAGCACCGTTACCATAACAGTAAAGGCTCGTTCGTGAAAAACAAAACGGCAATATTTTTTCAATAATCAATAGTGTTACCGGAGTATCTTTAGAAAAGAACGGCGCCTGTTTTAACTTATCACTTACAGGTCCCGGGGATATTTTTTAACCCCGGGGGCTGGCAGTGCTATTATTAAAAAGTTCCTGCGATCAGCCGGTGTTATTCTTTAATTAAGTCAGGATAACTTCCCCCATGTGCTCACTCAATACCGGGACTGCAAGTTTTCGTTATAAAAAATAAACCCAGGTACACTACACTTTTCGAACTGTTTTAAAAATTGAAAAAAGCCTAAGTTAACCTAATAATCCGAATACCCGCACAAATAAGTAAATGATATAACTTATTTACATATATAAATTATAATTATGCAATAGTTCTCCATGTTATGCAAAAAGTTCTCACCACAATTGCCATGCAGTTTTTGAACAAATATTTCTAAGGTGAGAACGTTGAATACTTAGCCGGTGAACGAACAAAAAAAAAGAAATACCATATGGAAATTAATCGGTTCAATCAATTTTACCAGACAGAGTAATTATTAAAAAAGCCGGTAGGTGATATTAAATTTGAACTTTTTATAATTCAATAATATTAAAAGATAGCCCGCCCAACCAACATAAAGAACTCATTCGATAAAAAATATAATAAGCCATTTTACTAATTCCCGCAGGCGAATGTTAAAAATAAACCGGGGTGCCTTTTTTGAACAATAAAACATATTCGATGACGTTAATATACCCGTAAGGTTCCTGTGACAATTTACAGTAATATTTTTACACCGGGGAGATGGTTCATCCAGTGCCGCGAAGGGAAAAGATGAAACAAAATGTTTTGTCACAAAGTACATATCACAACTGGAAGTGTGTAAATGATGTAACTAAATTATGTAATTGTGTAACAGTTATCCTGCAAAAATTACAGACCTTTATGTAGTGTAAATTCGTTCAATACTTATTAAATAATATACTTCCAGAAAAATATTACACCCAATTTTTGTAAGTTTTGAATTTACAACCACTGACTTTTAAAATTCAATTATCAAATCTGTATAATATGAAAAATGATATATTTAATATCTTCCTGATTATTTTATCGTACTTTTTTATCCGGGAGGTGTAAAACACCGTTATAATCATGGATTGCATCATTAGATGCGGAATGCAATCACCGATAGACGCCACATTTTCTCCAGGGAATCTTATCCCCCGCGGGTGAAGCACCTTTTACTGCACCCGGTTATTATCATCATGGAAACAAAAAGACTGTTTTTGAAACCCGGCCTAAATTAGTTTATGTTTTCACGATAAGGTATCCATGCTTTAAAATGTTGGATACCTTACCACGAAAACACCATGCATCCTACGAGGGATACGGGGTGTTTTTATCATTAATCGCTGTGGCGTTTTAAGCGAATGTTTGTTATTGGTTGTTTACAAATACGATTTGTGTTGTCCTTGCTTTGCCAGGTGCGGTAAGTTCTACAAAATAAGCATCTCCCGCTATGCCTGCTGGCAGGTTTAGTACTTGTGTGCTGTTACCGCCTGTATGCATTGCCAGGCTTGTAAGCCCCTCTTTACCGAAGAGGGGCTCAAAACTTTATCAATGATTTCATTAAAGGCTAATGTTATTTAATCAGTACCATTTGTTTACTATCTATTTTTTTTCCATCAATGATGAGTGTATAGGAGTAAGCGCCGGCACTAAACTCACCAGTTCTGATAATTATATTACCAGGCCCTTTACCTATGAGCGGAAATATTTTAAGCAACTGACCGGATGCATTACAGATATTCATTGAAGCATGGATCGCATCGGATGGAAGGGTATAACCAATAACTGTATTACTGTTGTATGGATTCGGCGCGTTTTGTTCAAGCCTGGCCATTGCTGATAAAGGGTTTGAATTTGTGATAGTAGTTACACCTGGAAAAGTGTTATTTTTTATTTCGAGCTTTTTTAAACGTTCTGTTATTTCATTTAATTGCTGTTGCAGGCCGGTTATAAGTGCATCTTTTTGCTCATTCGATTTGGATAATTCCTGTACTGCTTTTACAAGAGGAACTACGAAATCAGCATAGCTTAAACCATAAGGGTCAGTTTCATTTTGTGGTTTGTAAACGCCGCTGAAATCATATCCCATATTATCAGCGATTTTCTCCACTTCCTGCGCCACAAAGCCGGTGTAAACTTTTTTTTCTTTTTGCACAATGGCTTCTTCTTCCCTTTCAGCAATAGCAATTACCCGGGTTTCATTTGCCGACCTGCTTTTTGAAGGGCCCGTATAATCATTTAGTTTGCGGATATCATAATTATAGGTAACTGGCCGCAATTGCTTTATAAATTCCAGTCCGGGCACATTTTCTTTGACATTCTTTTTAAACCGGCCATCTGAATAAATTACAAAGCTACCGGCAGCTTTTACAGCTGTTATTGTATTACTGCCCAGCATAACCATGTTGCTGGCAGTTGCTTTGGCAAAAGAACCAATGGCGGTTGCATTTGAAAATGTAGTTAAAGAAGCGTCGGCAAAATATCCAATATAAGTATTGTTACTACCAGTGGAACTTCCTACACCTGCATAGTTGCCAAAATATGAATTGTTGCTTCCCGTTGAATTATAACCGGCTGATTTTCCAAATGCGGCATTTGAATAACCGGTTCTGTTATTAAGCAGCACATAGGCTCCGAATACAGTATTGTCGTACCCGGAGGTATTTAAGTTAGCTGCATTGTAACCAAAAACAGAGTTTTGCGACGAGGTAGTGTTTTGGGCGGCAAAGCTTCCAAATACGGAATTATAAAAGCCCGTGATATTATAT
>JBDTVX010000127.1:0-13684 GCA_040007015.1 Ferruginibacter sp.
TACTGTTTTCGGATTACTGTTTATTGCGTTTTGCACATTGCGTTTTATTCATTTTTAATTATTCATTATTAATTATTAATTATTGATTCTTGATTATGAAATATGCACCGTGATTTTAATGAAACAGGAAGGATTACGGGCAGTATTAATTAATATTCAAAAAAATCATACCTGGCAAGCAACCAATGCCTATCTGGAAGTAAAGTAAACGAACATAAATTGAAAAAACTTCCATTTAAAACCGGCGGTGGATTTTACACTTTTCTTTCCGGGGAGCATATTGTCTTCCAAACAATGGGTGTACATCCTTACTACAAAACATTTATTTATTGTAATGAAAAAATATGTTTGTATTTTTTCATCTTTATTATTCTAAAGATTCTGATGAACCAATTTATACTTCAGCAGGGTAAATCAACGGAGTTGCAGTTCTTCCCGCATATCATGGAATTTGCCAGCCGGAAAATTCAAACGGTACAGTTGCATTCGCTGGAAATAAAGAAAACAGGGGAACTGAAGATCTATTATGTTACCGAAGGCAAATTCGACTGGCTGATCGATAACCAGGCGTATAGCCTTTACCCTGGTGATATCGCGTTAATAAGGCCGGGTCAATATTTTGGTTGTGAAAAGGGATTCTTTGACCTGGGTACACTCTGGTGGATCACCATCCAGGCCAGTAAATCAAAAGAAGGCGGTGAAATAATGCTTGGCAAATGGAGCAGTTTATCGGCCAATGAAAATCGCCTCGCCGGAAGAATACTGATTCATAACAACCAACCCGTTTTGCCTGGTTTTAAAATAGCAGGTGACATTTTTCAACAATTACAAAAAGAACTTTTTATACAGGAAACCGGTTATCGTACCCGTACCAATCATTTAATAGATGAATTGCTTATTTCATTAGTGCGACAACTAACGAGACAGGACACAAAAAGAAAAGATTTTCCGCAATCATTTCTGCAACTGGAACAAATGCTGCGTGACAACCTGCCTCATCAATGGACGGTGGAAGAAATGGCGGCTACCATGAGACTGGGCATTTCATCATTTACGGAAAAAGTGAAAAATTATACCGGGTTCCCGCCGCTCAATTATTTAATTAATATCCGGATCTCAGAATCCATTAAATTATTAAAGCGAACGGATCTTACACTCACTGATATTGCCCTTGGCACCGGGTTTTATTCATCACAGCATTTTTCAACCACCTTTAAAAAAATAACGGGGTACACACCCAGCCAATTCAAAAAGAACAATACCAATAAGACATCATTAAAAATGAATAATGAATAATGAATAAAACGCAATGTGCAAAACACAATTAACGGTAACCCAAGAACAGCACACAGTAAATCAAAATATATGGATTGCATTATAACAATTGACATAGGTCTTTCCGCTGTTAGAATATTTGCCTTTGAAATGAAGGGAACGATCATTGGCTCTATGAAAGGCTTTTATCCAACTTTTCATACACAGCCCGACTACAGCGAGCAGGATCCCGAGCATATATTTGTTACTGTTTTAAATTTGCTGAGAAATATATTATCTGAAAATATCCATCCTGATAAATACCGGGTGGCTGCAATTTGTTTTAGCGGTGCAATGCACAGCGTTTTACCGGTTGATAAAAACGGCGTCCCGCTTGGCAATGCGATTGTATGGGCAGATAACAGGGCAAAAAAAGAAGCCGCTGAATTAAAGAAAAGCAGTTTGGGTAAAAGGATCTATAATGCAACCGGAACGCCCATCCATCCAATGTCATTACTGGCAAAAATTGCCTGGCTCAGGAACAATGACAAAGAAAGATTTGGTAACACCTATAAATTTGTTTCCATAAAAGATTATATTTTACAGCAGTTAACGGGTGAATACGTCATTGATCACAGTCTTGCTTCATCCACTGGGTTATTAAATATTCACACGCTGGAATGGAATAAGGAATCGCTTGAATTTACCGGCATTAACGCCGGGAAATTACCAAAGCTGGTGCCTGTTTATTATTCAAAACTAATCTTCCATAAACAATACTGCACTAACCTTGGATTGCCTTTAAAAACAAAAATTATTATTGGCGCCAGCGATGGTTGCCTTGCTACGCTTGGATCGGGTGTATGGGGAAAAGGTAAAGCGACCATTACCATCGATGCCAGCGGGGCGGTAAGGGTTGCAGGTAAAAAAGTATTGAAAGATAAGAAACTACGGTTTTTTAATTACCTGCTTGCCGATGGTTATTTTGTTTCCGGGGGGCCAACGAATAATGGCGGAGTCGTTTTTGAATGGTTCACCCGGCAATTTGGGACCTTCCTTGATTCTACAGATTTTGAAGAAAATGTATCCAGTTTTTTTAAAGAAGCTGCACAGGTGGCCCCCGGCTCAGATGGATTAATATTTCTTCCCTACCTGCTGGGAGAAAGAGCGCCTATTTGGAACGCCAATGCACGCGGCCTTTATTTTGGCATTAATATAAAGCACGAACAAAAACATTTTGTGCGCGCCACCATTGAAGGCATCCTGTACGAAATTTACAGTATCGGAAAAATCCTGGAAGAGCACCGGTTGATCGATAGCCTTTATGTGAACGGCCCTTTTGCATCCCTGCCACTGTGGGCGCAAATAATCGCGAATATGTTTAACAAACCGGTTTATGTGAACGATAATCACCACAGTGTTGGAACAGGTGCTTTTTTGTTAAGTCTTACCGGGATGGGAGTGTATAAAAATTTAGAGGAAGCTTCCGCAACCATTCAGTTCCAGCATATATTTCTTCCCAATGAAAATGATCATCGCGTGTACATGAATTATTTTGCTATTTTTGAAAGGCTGAGTATCAAACTGGAAGAAGAGTTTAGCCAGATTGCGTTGCTTCAGCAACTGCACAAATGAATTTAAAAAAAAGGTGACACCTCTAGAAGAGGTGTCACCTTTTTTTTAAATTCATTCATATCGATTCATCCACTAAATACAAAATCGATTCATAGTTTTCCTTAACAGCATCCGACATGGCCATTTCGCAGGTTTTAGTGGAGGAATAATACCCTGTATATTTTTGCTCATTTACTTCCAATGCTTCGTGGTTAGTTGCAGCGGCAGTAAGTTCCGGGAATAAAAAGCCACGGTCGCCGGCCATGCCACAGCAGCCTGCATATTTTGGTACCGTTACATTATCAGCAAAATGCCGGGCGAGCAGCGTAAATTTATTAACAGTATTCATCTTCTCCAACGAACAAACCGGGTGTAGTACAATATCGTTTTTCTTTTGTTTTATAATTGCTGCCGGCATTACCATATCATGTAAAAAATCAACACTGTCAAGAATGGTCAACTGATCGAATTTAATTTTATTTTCTTCATCCAGCACGGGCCGGAGATGGTGCAATGTATACGCACAGGAGCTTACATCAATTACAACAGGCAGCATTCCCTCCCTGCTATCGCTCCATAACTGTTGAACTATATCGTTGGCAGTAAAACGATAAGCATCTCTAAATCCTTTTGAAGAAAATATTTGACTGCAGCAACTGCCGCCCGAATTTTCCAGTACAATAACTTCAATACCCGACTTATTGCAAATACTCATAAAGGTTTCCAGTATATTTTTTTCTTTCCCTTCATAGGTACCAAGCATCCTTGATATACAGGCCGGAAAATAAACGATCGTACTTTTTGAGCCTGCAACAGATCCTCTTTTTTTTGATTTGATAACAGAAAGACCGGGCGGATAACCGATCTGAGACGACCACAATGGCATAACAGGAATAATTTTTTTTATCCCCCTGGTTATATTGGTCATTACTTTTTTACCAAACAACTTATTAATACCAACACCCATCTTTAAAGCAGCACGTGCACACCAAACTGCTGTTTTAAAATGCTTTGCTATTACCAGTGCGATTTTGTTTGCAATTGCAGAATGATTTTCTCTTCTTAAGCGCTTCACCAGGTCGCCGGCATTGATATCAACCGGGCAGGCTGTAGCGCACAAACCATCCACCGCACAGGTATCCAGCACATCGTATTGATATTGACCCAGCAACAGTTTATAATTTGAATCATCGTGGGCAATCCCGAGTTTTTTTAATGCCCGCCTGATCACGATCCTTCGCCTGGGCGTAGTCGTTATATCGCGGCTCGGGCACCTGTGTTCACAGTAACCGCACTCAATACATTTATCAACTTCTTCTTCAACCTGTGGAAGCTCTTTGAGGTTTTTGATATGCGCATTTTTATCTTCATTGATGATCACGCCGGGGTTCAGTAACAATTGCGGATCAATGGCCAGCTTGATCTTTTTCATTATTTCATACGCATTGCCACCCCATTCCGTTTCTACAAAAGGCGCCATATTGCGACCGGTTCCATGCTCGGCTTTTAATGTACCGTCGTATTTCTCCACTACCATTTTTATCACTTCCCTCATAAACAGGTCGTACCTGGTAATCTCTTCCGGCGTATTGAAAGATTGTGTTACAACAAAATGAATATTGCCATCTTTGGCATGTCCGAAAATAATGGCATTGAAATAAAGATATTTACGAAAAAGTTCCTGCAGGTCCAAAACGGCATCTCCCAGTCTTTCAACAGGAAACGCGATATCTTCTAATACTACTGTGGTGCCGCTTGCACGCACTGCACCAACCGCGGGAAAAAGCCCTTTGCGGACCTTCCACAAAAACGCCTGCTCTGCAGGATCATTGGTAAAAACAGGTGCATTGTATAAGGAAAGTTCCGGTATTGATAATAAAAATTGATTGACCCTCTCTTCCAGTTCCCCGATCGTGTTTTCCTGGAACTCGATCAATAATGCTGCGGCAGTTGCAGGTAATGTTTTTACAATGGCCGGCATGCCGGGCAAATCTTCCACCGCACGGAGAGATGCCCTGTCCATTAATTCTACCATAGCGGCGCCGGCAATGGTAAGTGGAACGATGGCCTTGCACGCATCATAAATATTAGGAAAGTACAAAAGCGCGGTGGATTTAAAAGGATAATCTGGCACAGTTTGTAAAACAGCTTCTGCAATAAAGGCAAGCGTACCTTCTGCACCAATCAACAGGTGCGCCAATATATCCAACGGATGCGCGTGATCAATAAATGTATTTAAAGAATAACCAACGGTATTTTTGGTTTGATATTTTTTTCGTATCCTGTTGTACAAAATTTCATTTAAACTTATTTCATTTTTTATATCCTTCAGGATATTAAATAATTTATCGCATTCTTTTTCAAAACGAATATAATCCAATTGGTTTTCGGTGCTGAATGTTTTACCATCGGGTAAAATAAAGCGAATATATTTTGTAGTATGATAAGAGTTTAACTTCACACCACAACACATGCCACTGGCATTGTTTGATAAAATGCCACCCATCATGGCAGCGCTGATACTGGATGGATCGGGGCCGATTTTTCTTTTGTATTTACTTAAATACGCATTCACCATTGCGCCGGTAATGCCGGGTTGTACACGCACCAAATCACCAGGGCTTTCAATTTTAATTTTATTCCAGTGCTGGCTCAGGTCCACTAAAATACCGTCGGTAATGGATTGGCCCGAAAGGCTGGTACCACCGGTGCGAAAGACCAGGGGGATCTTATGCTGTTGTGAAAATTGAAACAAAGAAATGATCTCTTCTTCATTTACAGGCTGCACAACGGCTTTAGGTAACAGGTAATAAAATCCTGCATCGGATGCAAAGGATACCAGGTCGATATATCTTGCCCTGATGCGGTTTTCGGGTAATATTTTTTTTAATGCTGCTATCATTTTTTCGTGATCCGGTAAGTTTGAATATGTAAGATAATGAATGTTTGCTGCCATTCAATTTCACGGATCAACAAGGTTTTATTTTCCGATGGAACTTAATATCAATAAAGTGAAGACTGTAGTTCCGGCGGGGTTTTCGCCAGGACAATTTTCAATATGCAGAAGTCGTTGCGGCGAAACCCCGCCGGAACTTAAGGATTTAATCACAGCAATAAAAAATAAAATTAAACTTCGTGTTAATCTTGAACTATATATTAAATTCAAAAGCTGGCAGGCCTTTATAACCGCAATTATAAACCGCAAAAAGAGAACCTGCCAGGGGTTGCTTTTCTAATTCATCTTCGCTAAGTCCAACCCTCGCGGATGTAATGTACAGATCCTGCAGGTATTCGCCACCAAATGTACAGGAAGTGATTCTGGCTGCAGGCAAATGAATCCGGAGTAGCTTTTTGCCACTGTTGGGATCCCATCTTATTACCTGCCATCCATCCCAATGCGCAATCCAAAGCATGCCCTCACTATCAATCGTCATACCATCAGGATATCCATCTTTTTCTGCAATTTTTATGATCGTCCTTTTATTGTTGATATGACCGGTATCTTTTTCATAATCATATGCAACTATTTCTAAGGTCGGTGAATCAATATAATAAAATGTTTGATGATCGATGCTCCAGGCCATACCGTTTGAAACAGATACGGCGCCGATTTTTTTTTCCGGCGCAAGTCTATTGTCCATTACATAAACATTACCTGCACCAGCTTGTTCAGAAAGCGCCATTGTGCCCGCCCAAAACCTGCCAGCCGGATCACATTTCCCTTCGTTGAAACGGTTGTTGGGTACATGATCTTCAGGATCAGCGATCATTTTTACATCAGCGGTTAACCTGTTTATAAAAGCAAATCCGTTTTGCAGGGCTGCAATGAAATTTCCATCCGTACAAATGGCAATAGAACCAATCATCTGGCGAATGTCAATTGTTCGATGCTTCTTTTGTTCCGGGCTATATTCATGAATTACTCCATTCAAAATATCCACCCAGCAAATCACTTTGTGCCTGATATCCCATACCGGTCCCTCACCCAGCAAACAAAGATGATGCAGTACTACGGTTGGTTGCAAACCGGTGGTATTTATCATGAAATGCGTTTTTTAAAAAGGTGATGGGCTGATAGATGTCCAGCCTCCGTCTACAATTAAACTTTGCCCTGTAATATGCCTTGCCTTGTCTGATACAAGAAATAAAGCGGTGTTAGCTATATCTGTAACAGAAGCGGCGCGGCCCATGGGTGTTAACCTTGACCAGGTATCCCCGTAACCGGGAACATCTAAAGTTCGCTCTGTTAAAGTAGCGCCCGGTGCAATGGTGTTCACATTTATTTTATACTGCGATAGTTCGATTACCAAATTTTTCGCCAGCATTTCCAAAGCAGCCTTGCTCATCCCGTAAGCCGCCAGGTCTTTGTGCGCCTGGTGGCCGGTTACTGAAGATGTAAATAATAAAGATCCACCGGATGCCTGTTTTTTCATTTGGTTGGAAGCGGCCTGTGCCAAAAAGAAGGTGCCCGCAAGATTTACCTGCATTACCCTCGAAAAAGATTCGGGCGGGTAAGTAAAAAAATCACCAAATAATGTAATACCCGCATTTGCGATTGCTATATCCAGTTTCCCAAATTGAATCACAGCGGTATCTACCATTTTTTGAATAAACGTCGTATCGCCCGAGTCTCCTGTAAGCGCTATGCAATTTCCTCCAATGACTTCAATAATATGTTTCCCGGCTTTATCCGCTAACGTTTGGTCTATATCGTTTAAGATAATATGCGCTCCATCCTTTGCAAGATCCTTGCATATTTCAAAACCAATACCCTGCCCTGCACCGGTTATTATGGCTACTTTATTTTTAAAGGACATATTGATGAGTGATGAATGATGAGTCTGAGTACTTAGTACTGAGTACTTAGTACTTAGAGAACTAATGCGAATCTCTAACAACCCCGCTCCCCGAACCGCCTTTCAAAAAGTCCATATCAGCACCGAGGTGCGATTGCTCCACGTGCGTTTGATACAAATAAACATATCCCCGCGGATGGATCTTCTCCCGTTGTTTCCATATGTCCTTACGAACAGATAATTCCTCTGCGGAAACTTCCAGTTCCAGTGTTCTGTTATACGCGTCCAGGCTAATGATATCTCCATTTTGTACCAATGCCAAAGTGCCCCCAACGGCCGCTTCGGGCGACACGTGCAGCACCACCGTTCCAAAGCCGGTACCACTCATCCGGCCATCGGAAATACGCACCATATCCGTAATCCCCTGCTCCAGTATTTTTGCAGGTAACCTCATATTGCCTACTTCCGCCATACCGGGATACCCTATTGGCCCTACATTTTTTAATACCATGATACTATCTGGGTCAATCTCCAGTTCAGGATCGTCTACCCGTGCATGATAGTCTTCTATATTTTCAAAAACAACCGCTTTACCGGAGTGCCTGAGCAGTGAAGGGCTTGCCGCAGACGGTTTTATCACAGCGCCATTGGGCGCCAGGTTCCCCTTCACTACCACGATGCCGGAGTCGGGTTTAAAGGGATCCTGCATAGTACTTATGATATTGCGGTCATACACTTCGGCGCCGGCACAATTTTCACCCATGGTTTTGCCATTCACCGTAATGGCATCATTGTGAATAATGGAAGACATTTCTTTTATTAATGCCGGTAAACCTCCCGAATAATAAAGATCTTCCATATAGTTTTCGCCGGAAGGCTGTATGTTGGCAAGCAGCGGAATACCCTGTGAGTATTTATCAAAATCATTGATGTTTAATTCAACGCCGATCCGGCCTGCAATCGCCAATAAATGTATAACAAAATTGGTGGAGCCGCCAATAGCAGCGTTTACCATGATAGCGTTTTCAAACGCTTTGCGGGTAAGTATTTTAGATAAGCCCAGGTCTTCCTTCACCATCTCCACGATGCGTCTTCCTGATAGTTGTGAAAGCACTTTACGGCGTGCATCCGCTGCCGGTATGGATGCATTGTTGGGTAGTGAAAGACCCAATGCTTCCACCATGACAGCCATTGTGGAAGCTGTTCCCATAACGGCGCAATGCCCCTGGGTACGGGCCATACAGGCTTCCGCTTCCACAAATTCATCGGATGTTATCTGGCCCAGCCTGTTGGCCACATCAAAACGCCAGACGTCGGAAGTGCCAATGTCTTTTCCTTTCCAATGGCCCTTGAGCATGGGGCCTCCCGAAATAACCAGTGTGGGGATATTTACACTGCATGCCCCCATCACCAGTGACGGTGTTGTTTTATCGCAGCCACAAAGTAACACCACCCCGTCAACAGGGTTGGCGCGGATTGATTCCTCCACATCCATACTCACCAGGTTGCGGTAAAGCATGGCTGTTGGTTTGATCAAAGTTTCGCCTAGTGACATCACCGGAAATTCGACCGGGAAACCGCCCGCCTCCAGCACCCCCTTTTTTACGGCTTCTGCCAAATCCCTGAAATGTGCATTGCAGGGTGTAAGTTCGCTCCAGGTATTACAGATGCCAATTACAGGTTTGCCTTCAAACATGTCTGCCGGTATGCCCTGGTTCTTCATCCAGGCACGGTAAATAAACCCATCCTTACCTTTACGGCCAAACCAATTGCTGCTTCTCAGGATATTTTTTTCCACAGGCATAAATTTATAGCTTAAAAGAATTTTGTTTTTTTATATCCAGACTGGCGGTGAAAATAATATGATACTTTTTCAATTTTAATTTCTTTTGCATTGTAAATTACTTTACTAATTGTCCTTAAAAAAAATAGCAGGCATTTAGTTTTGTGGCATCATCCGTTGCAATATATATTTTTACGCTTTATAATTCTTTATCATTAAATACAATATCTATTTTATAATTATTTTTTTGGCTTTAACAATCCAAGAACATCCAGCCAATCGCCGTAACGATCTATCCAGCTATCACTGGGAATATTTTGTTTTCGCATTCCAAAACCGTGGCCGCCTTTTGAATATATGTGTATTTCTGCGGAGTGTTTTGAAGCGATCCACTTATTATAAAGATCAATACTTTGAGGTGCAAGGCCCAACTGGTCATCGGATGCAGCCACAATAAACATGGGGGGCGCATCCTGAGGTATATTCTTTGATAGTGCCGGTGGTACATAACCATATATCGGAGCGGCAAAATCAGGACGGTTTTGCGGGGTGTAACCGTAAGCAGCAATTGCAGCAACCGTACCACCAGCAGAGAAACCAATAATACCAATACGATCAGTTGCCACGCCATACTCAGCCGCATGTTTGCGAACATAGGCAACAGCCTCTCTGCCATCCGCAATTGCAAGTGGTACTACCGGTGCAATTTCATTTTCAAATTCTTTTGTGCCCAGTTTAGCCATCAGCTCTTTTACAGGGTTGTTCGTTAAACTATGCGCCAGTCTATACTTAAGCACAAATACGGTTACCCCTTTTTTAACCAGCCATTTCGCTACATCAAAGCCTTCACTGTTGATGGATAAAATATGAAATCCGCCACCGGGGCAAACGATCACCGCAGTGCCTGTTGCCGCAACAGCGGCATCCGGCGGAAATACAGTAAGGGTTGGATGCACCACATCGTACACTACTTTGGTATTGATCGAATTACTATCGTTCTCTTTCTCTTCCCATGTCCATTTTTCGGAGCCGGGAGCGGTATTATCATAAAGCTGGATCACCTTTTGTTGCGCGGATATGCTAACGCAGGGAAATAGCAGGAGAAAGGCATAAATAATTTTCATGATATTGCTTATGGATTATAGTTTACTGTTTTCTGTTTTTTAATGGCGAAGTTTATTAGTTATTGATCAATGGCAAATGGTTGAATAGTAAAATTAAGTTGCTGAACATAAATCTTCAACCCTAAATAATTTAATCCGCCATGCTAAAAAACGGCGAAGCGTAAACCGCCAACTTAATAAACCTTTAATTCAGACTAAATACTTCCACAACTATTTTACCTCCCCCACCCGCTCCCGGACCGGCTCCCGGCGGAGGGCGATGCGATGTATCGGGTGGATTACCCGGCGCTTTCCTGTTTGGCGGAGGCCCACCCGGAGCACCACCTGATCCACCGGCTAAATAAATTTTATTGTTGAGCACTGTTGCAGCAGTACCATTTCTTGCCTCATTTAAATCAGCAGTTGCCATCCATCCATCATTCGTTAAAGGATCGAGGTAGAAAGTATTTTTTCTTGGTGCGTTTGGCTCTGTATCGGTAGCTCTTTCGCCTCCCATGTAATAAAGTTTATTATTAAAATTCACCAGGGAACCGCCGCCGCTACCCAATGGAAGCTTCGCATCCAGGGTGATCCATTTCCCCGTTTTAAAATCATAGCAGTCCGTTTCCAAAACAGTTTTACTAAAGAAGGACATGAAATTACCGGTTTCATGATAACTGGTATTTCTTCCCCCCGCTACATACAATTTATTTTTTATTACAGCGGCCATGCAATGATCGCGTATATGCGGTGCCGGTGGTAAAGAATCCCATGTATTGGCTTGCGGATCATATACGTCAAACATATTGTTGGTACCGCTTGAATGCCCATTGATGATGCCGGCCACGAGATAAAGCTTACCGTTGTATTCAGCCGCCCCTGCCCCTGCCCTTCGCCTGGATGCGGGTATTTCAACACCCTTCTGCCATTGATCCTTCTGTGTATCATAACTATACACATTTGCCATTGGCAATTGGTTGGGGAACCTGCCAACTGAAAAAGCATCCAGTATATAAATTTTATTTTGCCATGGAACTGCCTGGAAGTGGTGCATAACTATCGGCGCCATTGCTTTTTGCTCCCACGTTTTTGTTTGCGGGTTCAACATCTGAACTGCTGCTGAGGGGCCATCTCCACCTACCAGGTAGATCATACCATTGCAGGTTGCCAGTCCGCATTCACTTCGGCCGGGAATAGTGTTTGCTGTTTTAAATACTTCCCATTTACCTGTTTCTTCTTTTTCAGCAGTAAATGAACACACCCCCAATAAAAGGCAATAAGAAAAGATTTTTTTCATTAAATGTTTTTATTTCGATACTAAGTTAATATCCTGCGCGGACTATTTGAATGAAAAATTTATTCCCGTCGTAATTGCCTGCTATTTAAAAATGCAGCTGAGCGGGCTTGAATAGCAAAAACAACATAGCACAATTTCCGCTTCGATCTCCTCCGTTTCCTCCACTTCAGGGCAGATAGCGGGGTTGATCACACAGAGAGCACATTTACCAGTAAACCGGGTTTGTATTTATTGAGCGCCGGATAAAGTATATTCTATTACAATGGCACGTATTTCCATATTGGTAGTCCATATCCCGCTAAAGCTTTCGGGCTCCACAGATATATAATAGCTATAGATGCTGTTATCTACAAGGGTGGAAAAAGAATTGACGGGGGTTTCATATGCTGTTGTAACGGCAGGTGAACCCACTGAAGCGACAAACCCTATATTTTCCGGGAAAAAATTGCTAAGGATAGTTTTCCGCTCAAAGATGATCCCCAGGTTATCTGAGGAAGAAGCATCATAAACATAGGCAGTCATTTTTACCATTACTGCACCATCCGGTAAATGAATCGGTGCAATAATCCTTTTGCCCGTAATATTATTCTGCATGGTTGCCCCTCCCGAACCCAGATTAAACAAAACTGTATCCGTGCTTCTCTGGGCAAAAAAATCACTTCCTGAAATGGTATAATGAAAAGTTTTTGGACTGGGATACAAATAATTGCCCGCCTTTATGTTCCCTGAAACTTCCAGTTTTTCCGATGGATCAGCTACTGCAATACCCACATTACCGGCATTACTGATCACCATTCTTGTAAGATTGCCGTTGTTCCTGAATTGAAACCCATTGGGCATATCAGTATTATTATACATGATTACTCCATTTGCGGAACTACCCGGCTGCCCAAATAAGATGGCCGTTTCATTTGCCGCCGGGCTCAATAAATTAATATAAGTATGGCCGCTGCCTTCAACCACGAGCGGAGAAAAAGCAAAGGGAGTTGCACCAGAAGCGCCACCATAAACATGCAATTTTGTGGCCGGGGTAATTGTTCCAATACCGAGATTGCCACCGAAATAACCGTTTCCATTCTGCCAGTTAGTAAAGAAGACTGGATTTCCCAACTGGTTGCGGTATTCCAATTGCCCGCTGTTATAATAAACGCCTTCCGCCGATGCCGAGTGTTGGATAATATATTGGTTATTGGGCAAAAACAGGTAGGAGTTAGACCAACTGATTTTCCCCGATACTGAATCATAACCCAGGGATTTGGTTGTTCCGCCAAACCGGAGGTTACCTCTTACGTCTAATGTGGCTTGCGGCGAGGAGGTGTTAATGCCAACATTTTGCGTATGGCCGCCACGAAATAAAAGTAGAAAGGAAATGAGCATCATGGCCGCCAGGGCCGGGGAAGATCTTTTTTTCATAACAGTAAATTTAAATGGCAGGCTAAATGAAAGTATAAGCTACGAAGTTTTGCTTTATTTAGTGGAAACAATCTGATCTTATGACATTTTGCTCGGCGGCACTGAGGTAGAATTGTGTAATCTGCAGGATAAATTATATAGACACTAAAAGGAGTGAGTAAAAAACTGGAGATAGAATTAAAGCAATCATTTCACCGAATACAAAAATACATTTACAGTTAAACAATCACATGACAGGAAAACATTTGAAGATCACGGATTAATTCATAAGCAAGCCAGCAATTTGCATTTATTCATTCAATCGTAATAATTCAAATCACTCATTAACAGATCCCAAAATTATTGAAGCTTTCTAATTACCAGTTCATCATTTCACATTTTCACAATGAGGTTGAAGAAACACCTGTAGGCACATGACATGAGT
>JBDTVX010000128.1:0-13675 GCA_040007015.1 Ferruginibacter sp.
TAACGGTATTTATTTGCATCACAATAATGAAGCAGTATGCGTAAAATAATGCCGCAGCCAGGTTATGCCTGCCTGGCACATTGAATCTTTTTTGACTAAAACAAGGTTACCTGAACGGACACCAATTAGCACATTAGCACATTGGCATTCTATTGCATATCCTTGTTATTTTTATGGATAACCCAAAATCCTGAAGCAATTGCAGTTAATATTGCGATGATGATGATTATACTACTTCCTGATTTCATATGGACGGATTTAAAATTGTGCACAATTTTCAGATGACGTTGCATGTTCAATTAATTAATAGAATACCAAACTATTTTATAAACTTTACAAATGCAAGCTCATAAATACCCAGTCCGGAAAATATGGCGATGAAGCAGAAAAATAGCAAGACGAAGTTTCTGAATAACCGTGAGAAACTGGATGATATTGGCATCAGGGTGCTGTTAATTCCTTTATTCGGAGTTGCCATACCCTTAATTACCCGGATGGTACCCCACCAGGAATTTACAAACTGGCAAATAAAATTCAGTTACGGGTACACTATATTGATTGCTTTTGTGATCTATGAAGGATCAAGGTTTTTGCTTTTTACATTGAGAAGTTATTTTGACTGGATCAACAAGCCGTTTAAAAAAGCAATGGCATTGATCGTTACCATTCCGTTTTATTGTGTGCCGGTAAGCATATTAATGCTGGTAAGCTGGTATCACATTTTTTTGGCTGGCAAAATTGACTGGCAGGTTATAAAATTATCTGCAATCATTATTACCTGTGCAGTATTTTTTTTGGTAAATGTGTATGAAACGGTTTTTGCCGTAAGAGATATAGCGGCTGATAAGATCAATAAGGAGCAACTGGAACGTGCAAGAGCCGAGGCTGAACTGGAAGCGTTGAAAAATCAAATTGATCCGCATTTTATTTTCAACTCTTTGAATACATTGAGTCATTTGATTGAAAACAACCCTGCAAAGGCAAAGTTGTTTAATGACAGCCTGGCGGATGTGTATCGTTATATTTTGCAAAACAAAGCCCGGGATCTTGTTTTACTGAAGGAAGAAATTAATTTCCTGCAGGATTATTTTTCTTTATTAAAGATTCGTTTTGAAGAAGCCGTACTGATGAACCTGGCGGTTCCGGTGGAACAATATGACCAGTATTTGATCCCCCCGATCTCATTACAAATATTGGTTGAAAACGCGATCAAGCACAATGAATTTTCTGACACGGCTCCGTTGCAAATAGACATTATTATGCAGGATGAAATGCTGGTTGTTTCTAATATTGCGCGAAAAAAAGTATTAAGAAAATCGTCCTCAAAAATAGGATTGCGTAATTTAAGCGAACGATATAAACTGACTACCGATGAAGCGCTTATTATTATGGAAGAAGAAAACAAATTCATAGTTCATTTGCCTTTACTAAAAATCGGCTAATCGCTTTTTATGAAAGTAATCATTATAGAAGATGAGAAACCTGCGGCCGAAAAGCTGCAGCAGGCCATTGCTCAATACGACCAGAGCATTGAACTGCTGGCTATACTTGGCAGTGTTGAAGCATCTGTGGAATGGATACTTCATCACCCGTTGCCTTCGTTGATATTTATGGATATTGAATTAACCGATGGGTTATCATTCAGAATATTTGATCAATGCACCATTACCTGCCCCATCATTTTTACTACCGCCTATGATGATTACTGGCAGGAAGCATTTGAATACAACAGCATTGATTATTTATTAAAACCGGTTAAGCAGGAAAAATTAGAGGCAGCTATAAAAAAATACCATACACTCGGGCAATATTTTGCCGCTAATTTTAAGCAGTTGATCCAATGGCAGCAAACTGCCCAACATGAAAAATATAAGAAGCGTTATTTGGTAAAACGCGGATCAGATTATATCACTGTCAAAACGGAAGACGTTGCCTATTTTTATGCCACGCATAAACTGGTGTGTATGGTTGATAATAATAACCAGAAATTTATACTGGATAAATCCCTGGCCGACCTGGACAAGGAAATTGACCCCGCACAATTTTACCGGGTCAACAGGAAATACCTTGTCAATATAAGCGCTATAAAAAAAATAAAATTGTATCCCAGAAGCAAATTGCTGCTGGAAGTAGCGCCCGTAATCAATGAGGAAATTATCATCAGCCAGGAAAATGTTTCCGCATTTAAAGAATGGATGGGAAGTTAGTTGATCGCTGATTGTCGATCGTTGATTGTTGTTCATTGGAGGTTGATCGTTGCTTAATTCTTAAACCTGTAAAGCAGCAGACCATAACCCACTCCTGCCTGATCGGTTGTCCTGGCAAATTGAAAGGCCATAAATTTGCCATCAGTAGAAACAACAGGGTTGGATGCTTTGCCACCTTCATAATCATTGAAATTTGTCAATCGTACAAAATCCTTTCCCGTACCGTCCAGCTTTAGTTTCCAGATATCTATATTTCCGGAACCCCGCTCGCCGCCGAGCCATTGGCACTGGCGATCTGCCTCCACGCAGGTGTATTGCCCGCCGGGAAATATACCTTCCACTTCATTATATGATCCCGGGGCTTCTGAATAATTGGTCACGCGCTTTGTTTGCAGATCTATTCCCATCACGGAAGATTGCCCATGCGGCTCATAGCAAACAAAAGTTAGTTTTGTATCATTATCATAAAAATCCTGGGCTTCAAGATTACAACTTTGGTCCATACTCTCATACACTGTTTTTTTGTTGATAAGCTTTGGTGTATCGCCGGAAAGATCCAGGTCAGCCATCACAATGCGGGAAGCTCCCTCGGGCAGGTCAGGAGCCTGTGCATGCCCCGTTGCAAATGCAATTCTCATATTTTTTTTTGAAACCGCCGCTCCTTCACTCATCTTTTGTTCAAGCTTTACAGGTTTGGATCCGCGTTCCCTGCTAAGAAACCAAAGTTCATTATCGCGGGACCGGCTAACACTGATATTTTCGAAATGGTCGGGTCCGATCAGGATATAATCCCCCGATGAAAGGTGCATTACCCGAAGAAATGCTGCAGCTGGTATATTGCAGGTGAGGCACCGGATATCTTTTGTTTTAAGATCAATGAGCATAGCATCGCCAAAGCTTTTCGACATAAAGGCGATGGCCTGGTTATCTGGTGAAAAATCTGCCCTTTCCCCGAAGCGGGTTAATATTTCTATGTTCTTTGGGAGGTTATCAAGTGGGTTGCCCGGTTTTCTTTTATCGGTAAAAGGGATCAGCAGCAGCAGCAATACAATCATTGATTTCATAATGTATAATGGTTTAATGGAAGAAAAGCTATAACCGGCACCGCCATTCAGTACAAATGGCTAACTAAGTTAGTTAATTACAACCGGAAATTTCCAAATAAAGGTGACACCTTTTCAAAAAGGTGTCACCTTTATTTGGAAATTTATGTAATTGTATCGATGACCGCATCCTAATGCAAAGCCGTTTGTATGCAAATTGAATTTTTTAAAGACGCCCGGTATTTTCAAATCGTTTTCCAATCCGTTTTTCTTAGCTACGGAATATTTTATCTTCACTGGAATGCTGAGTGGTGGCTGTATGCAACCTATTTTAGTATAAGTATCGGTACACAGCTGTTATGCGGGATTGCTTTCAGAAAAAGTGGTTTGGAAATTTTTTCACCCAACTGGTGGATAAAATTAAGGATGGGTATTCCATCCGCTCTGATCAGCGCCTTTGGCTTATCGCTGCTGCTAAAAACAAACCATTTCGGAATTGCCGCCCTGGCCGCATTTGTTTCCATCTTTTCAAAATATGCTATCCGCGTAAGCGGCAAACATATTTTTAATCCATCTGCACTGGGTATTGCCACCATGATCTTTTTCACCAACGATGCCTGGATCAGTACAGGCCAGTGGGGAAGCAATGCAATACTGTTTTTTGCTATATTTTCTCTCGGATTTATCGTGGTAACCCGCGTGCAAAAATTAGATCTGAGTCTTGCTTTTTTAGGAACATATTCAGGGTTGATATTTATCCGCCAGGTTATTTTTCTTGGATGGCCCATGGATTTTTTTATACAATCTATCAGTACAGGCAGCTTGTTATTGTTTTCATTTTTTATGATCAGCGATCCGAAAACCACTCCCAATCATTCGATCGCAAGAATTGTTTGGGCAACAGGCATAGCAGCATTTGCCTTCTATTTAACCACCTTTCAGTTTGTAAACGGAGCGCCAATTTGGGTGCTGGTTTTTGCACAACCCGTTGTTCCTGTACTGGATAAAATTTTTAAAGGGAAATCGTTTATGTGGCAGGAAGAAAATCAGTTCACCACAGGCCCCGCCAAATCTTCTCCGCTGATTAACGGCGAGATTTTGGCAAGCAGTTTTTAATTCAATGCCATACTTATTAATTGGCCAGGAGGGGGTAATGAATTGAAGTGTTCAGTAGCGATCAAATGTTTAAAGTATCCGTGAGCCAGCGGACATAGAAGTTTAACCAGGGTACAAATGCCGTTTAAAAAAATTAAAATTTAAATATGAAACGTAAACAAATCATTATCTCAGTAATCTTTGGCGCCTCGCCGATGTTGTATTCTTTTTGCGGCTTTTATGTGAGCAAGGCCGATGGTACAATAAAAAACAAGACCAGCCAGGTAATATTGGTAAGGGATGGCAACAAAAATGTGATCACCATGTACAATGATTTCCAGGGCGAAACAAAAGATTTTGCCATGGTGGTACCGGTGCCGGTGGTGTTGCAAAAAAACGATATCCATGTAGTGGACCAGACCATTTTTCAACGGTTAAATGATTATAGTTCACCCCGGCTGGTGGAATACTACGACGAAAATCCCTGCAATCAATATAAAACAATGGATATGGAAATGAAGGCCCCCCGATCTTCAAGAGAAGAAGCAGCGGCGGGTTATGGAGCACGAAAAAAAGACCTCGGTGTAAAAATAGAGGCCAAATACCTGGTAGGCGAATACGATATTTTAATACTCAGCGCCAAAGAAAGCGGGGGATTAAAAGAATGGCTAACCACCAATGGATATAAAGTACCAAAGAGCGCTGAAGAAGTGCTGGACCCGTATATCAAAAGCAATTTGAAATTCTTTGTGGTGAAAGTAAATGAAGCCGAGAAGAAAAAATTACCGGGTAATTTTTTGCGTCCGCTGCAGATCAGTTTTAATTCGCCGAAGTTTATGCTGCCAATACGGTTGGGGATGGCGAATGCAGATGGCGACCAGGACCTTATAGTATATGCGTTTACGCGTAAGGGTAGGATTGAGTGTTCCAATTACCGTAATGTGGATATTTCAACCGGTAATAAGATCCCATTATTTGTAAAACAGAATTTCGCTTCCTTTTATGGCAACCTCTTTACACACCAATGGGAAAAAGAAAGCAAAAGTATCGGTTTTTTGGAATATGCATGGGATGTAAGTCCTGCCAATTATTTAAAATGCGATCCCTGTGTTGGCAACCCGCCTACTCAACAGGATATGGTACAGGCGGGTGTTTGGTGGTTGCAAAAAAATTGGGAGGATTATAGTGACACAGATGAGGACGATGTAAATTATAACAATGACAAAGTTTATTTTACGAGGTTACACTTCAGGTATAACCGCCAGAGTTTCCCGCAGGACCTGATATTCCAGGTAACGCCTAACAAGGCGAATTTCCAGGCTAGATATATTATTACTCATCCTGCCACCGGGGATTTGAACTGTGATGCGGGGAGAAAATATTTCCAGGACCTGAAAAAAAGGAGAAAGAATGAGCTGAAAGAATTAACCGTGCTCACCGGCAAAAATATAGAGAACTGGCAGGATGATATTGCTTTAAGTAATGATGAAGCCGACAGTACGGGAGCGCAGTATGCCCAATTATTGCCAGTGCTAAGGCAGGACATAGGAAGAGAAAATCATTCGCCTGCGGGAATTATTTTATTTGGCATCCTGTTATTAGGAGGCGCCGGTCTTTTAAAATGGAAGGGGCTCGTGTAAAGGTATCTTGATCAATAAAACGCTGCTTAAATTTTTACCGCAACCCGATAACTATCGGATGCACGGATTAATACAAACTTGGGTATAAAAATTTTCTTAATTCGTGTTAATTCGTGGCTATTAAAATATTTTGGATGGTTTTTGAGTGGCGTCCTGTATGCGCTTTTTAATTTGTTTCAAAGTAATGGGATTCAAAAGATTGGGAGGATCGGTATTTTCATCAATATCATCAAAATAATTTAAAGCCTTCATTGCTATCATCGGGTTGCTATAACTGTATTTTTTTATAAAAAAATCAATCATTTGCTGCATGCTGAAATGCTGCAACAAATAATAAATATCAACAAAGTCTTTTAGGCGCTTACCGCTTTGAATGATCGCATGAAATTTCATGGCAGCAATATCTTCTTTGCTCAGGAAAGTAATTCCTTCTTCTGTTATGGGTGGAAGGACAAAGGGATAGTTATGTTTTATAAAATCTGTTTTGATATTGTCAACTAATGAGATAATTGTATTCTTTCTCCGGAATATTTCCTTGAATTCATACTTTGTACTAAGAAGGCTCACAATATCGCCGTCACTAAAATCATTTTGAACAAACAAATCAATATCAATGGAATTACGGTGTCCTAATTGTAATGCCAGGGCAGTTCCGCCCACTAAATAGAAATCTTTTAATTCAGTCAAACTTTGTAATTGCTGAATTAATTGAAATGTTTCGGGAGAAATAATAAAGGAATCTTTATGCAGCATGTAAAAATTCGGAATTTAAGAAAAATTTTGAAAATTCCTTGTCCCGTTTGTCTAACTGAGCGCTCCACTCTATCGTTTCTAAAATTTGTTCCCTGGTATAAAATTTTACCATGTTCCGCCATTCTTCCAAATTGCCTAATTGCAATACCCTTTCTATAACTATTTTATAAGATTTTTGGTAGTTGAATGTGTCTAAATCATACTCCCAAAGCAAGGCTGGGTTAATAATATGGGGCTGGATTTTCTGCATATTTATATTCCAAATTTACAAAAAAAATTACCTGTTTCCAATTAAAATTACCTGTGGTTTAATTTGGCAAGGCATTGCAAAATGCTGGCCCAAAGTTATTAAAATAAGAAGCCCCGCCATAAGCAGGGCTAACTTTACCAAAACCTAACTTCTTAATTATTGGGACGTGGCGCATTTCCTCCTCCGCCTCTTTGAGGTCTTAAAGAAGGTTCTATCTCATCTGTCCATTTTTTCATTTGCTCGGGTGTAAAAATTGCTTTCAGCTTTACATCTCTTGCATCTGCAAGCACTTTGCGTTTTGCCATCATTGAATCCCGGTTCATGGTGCCGCCCGCCCGCATTTCTTCCATTGCTTTTTGCTGCGAATTATTAAAATCTGAAATAACAGCTTCTGTCTTTGTTTTTGCGTCAGCGTCTAAATTTAATACTGCCAGCTTTTCCATGGTTGCCTTCGTTCTTTCTTCCGGGGTTTGACGCTGGCCGCCACCACCTTGTGCATTTACAGCAGTTATGCTGAAGAGCGCCGCAAATGCCATTAATACGAATTGTTTTTTCATTTTATTTTCATTTAAGGTTAACAATTGTTTTTTATTAGACGACCCAATTAAAAGAAACCGGCGGTGTTTTTTTATTTTTCGCCTTTTATTTTCCGGTTTTTTTTCTTGCTTCCTCTCTCCAGTTAAATACTTTAACAAATAAAGAATCAAATTTTGGCAATTGCTCCGGTGTGCAAAGCAGCCTGATACTTTTAATATGATTAAACATATTCATTTCAATGATTTCCTGCGACGCAGCGGACTGCCCCGCTACCAGTTTTACGGCAGAGTCGTTAAAATTAAGCGCCACCAATTGTTTAAACTGCCTGGTTTTATTATTCCGTACATTTTCAAAAAGCTTGCCGATCTTTTCACGATTCCGGTTGCTGAGCGTATCATACTGTGATAGTTGCTGTTGATCAAAACCAATTTCCTTTTGTAATAAATTTGAAATAAATGCTTTTTTATCCGGACGATCGGATTGCCTGGCCAGTCCCTTTTTCTGCAAAAAAAAGGCAAGCATTGCAATATTTGCAATTAGTAATATTGCAATGATCACCAGGAATACCTTACTCCTGTTTTGATTGTTTATCATTATGGTTCAGTATTTTAAATGTCATAAATAGTGGCTACTGCATCGGAGAATTCATCAGAAGAAGGCTGGGCCGATTGTTCGGTTGAGGTCGTAAAGGGATCTGCCCTGTTAAATATAACAACCGTTACATTAATTACGATCAGCAGGATCAGACCCGGAATTGCAATTGCGGGCCTGCCGATAAACCCGGTTGCTTTTTCCCACATATTTTCTTTTGCTTTATTGAGCCTGGCATATACGCGTGTAAGCAGGAAGGGCATCGGGGCCGCCCTCTTTACATCCTCTACGCTGTTTATTGCCTCATCAATCAATTGATTGATATTTTCTTTTTTATTCATACCGGGTTTTTTATTTGTCTTAAAATTTTTCCTCGTAATAATTAAATAATAACTTTTTCAAATTGGTTTTTGCCCTTCCCATCAACGATTCAACCGCGTACAAACTAGTGTTCATTATTTCGGCAATTTCCTGGTAACTCTGCCCCTCTATTTTATGAAGTGTAAAAGCAACCCGTTGTTTGTCCGGCAGCCGTTTCAATGCTTTAAACAATTCGGCGGCTCTTTCTTTTCTTTCTAACTGAATCCCGGGATGGTTGAATTCTACCGGGTGAAGTTGCTCATTATCCTGGCCTCCAACCAGGCTTTGAACAAAAGCAAATCGTTTCTTTCTTTTCTTCCTTTTTTCATGATCCAATGCCTTTGAAATGGTGATACGGTAAAGCCAGGTAGATAACTTTGATTCACCTTTAAAGGAATTGATCGACAGGTAAACCTGTACAAAAACTTCCTGCGTTATATCATCGGCGTCATCCGCATTTTGTACAATACTGATGGCAGTGTTATACACCATATCCTGGTATAGATCCATAACCGCCGTAAATCCGGATTGATCTCCCCGCTTTAGTTTATTTATTAACGCTTCAGATTGGTTCACGCATGCTATTTATTATATCCAATCTAAAAGTAACTTAAAAAGATGGATTCATTCCACCCGGCCCCGGGCCTCTGCCATTCGGCCCTGGTCTCATTCCTCCCCTGTTTTGATCATATGTTTCATTTGAAGACTTTGCAGCTACCCCAAAATTTTTAAGGCTGTAGGTAAATGTGAGCATGAAATATTGTTGAAGCACCTGGCTTTGCGAATCCTGGATATATTCACCTGTTACGGTTCTTACAATGCTTTGATTTTGTTTCAACAGATCAAATACCGATAACTTTAATTCCCCTGCCTGTTTCTTGAGGAATTTTTTACCGATGGCTGCATTCCACAACCAAAAGCTTTGGTTAAATCCACCGGTTAAACCACTATATGTCTGATTAGACACGTCATTTTGTATGAACCAACCATTTTTACTCAATAAATTAAGTTGCAGGCCAGCTACCTGGTTAACATAATTATTGTTTGAAATAGAAGCCGCTGTTGTTTTCGCATTATTAAAATTAGCGCTGTACGACAGGTTAAAATCAACATATTCGCTGATATTGCTTGCCAATACAACCCCGGCATTATAAATATAATTATTAGTGACAGTTGCCTTGTTATTTGCTAATCCCGGTAGCCTGGCATAGTTGAACCCGGCATTTAAATTGATTGTTGTTTTGACTACTTTCAAGGGTACGCTATAGGTGAAAAATGTACGCAGGCTTTTATATCCATCCAGGTTTACAGGCTTGGTCAGTTGCGACCCACGCTTTAACACAATTTTTTGTTGAATTACCGAATCTCCGTTAACCGGGCTATAGGTTGCATTGGAAATATAATCACTCGCTGTCTGCAGAAATATATTTGCAAAAAAACTGTTGCTGGTTTTGGAATTGATATAAGTATACCTTCCTGAAAGTAAATTGGTATAAGATTGCTTCAAAGCGGGGTTGCCACTGCTAACCCTCAATGGATCAGTAAGATTTACCACATCCTGTAACTGGTTTACAGAAGGGAAATTGGTAGACGCCCTGTAAAACAAACGAATGTTACTGGAAGCGGATAGTTTTTTTCGCCACATGGCATTCGGCAATATATTTGAGAAAGATTGATTGATAGACGATGAACTGGGAAAAACACGTTGACTTTCTAATTTTGTATTTTGAAAATTTACACCAAATGAAAGCTGCTGATCCCGGCTTTGGCCCAGCCTGTAACTGATTCCGGCATTGTTGGTGGTAATGGTATTGTCGAACCTGTTTGATAATACCGAATCAAACTTTGTATACTTTGCACCATCATATAAAAATGTTTCCTGATCAGCCTTATTTTTCTGAACCGATGGCGTGTAATTAATTTGTATCTGGCCTTTTTTCCCGATCGGCTCCGTATAAGCTATATTACCGCCAATGGTATGCCCATTGGTAGCGTTATCAGAAAATTGATTTTGTATTGAATCATATGTGAAAACACCCAGTTTGTCATAATAGCGATATTGTGCATCGATGATGGATTCGCCGTCATTTTTCGTATAGGAAGTATTAAATCCGAACGACAGGGTACGGCCTTTTTTAGCAAAAGAATGGCGATATAAAATATTGTTCCTGATATTGTACCCGTTCCTGTTTGCGCTTGAATTAGCGGATGAATTATTTACAGAATCGTTTACAGCATTCAGCGTGTTTAACGAGGAAAGCGCTGTGGAGTTATTATTTTGAAAGTTGATACTTGGAATAATAAAAATGGAATTATTTGAATCTATTTTATATTCCAGTCTTAAATTGATACGGTGGTTATTGTTTACAGTATTACTGTTAGAACTCTGGAAAGAAAATTGTTTAGGATCACCAATTGTTTCGGTATTTACCAACGCGCTATCGTCGTTGGTGCTGTTATTGAAAAAATAACTTCCGGTAATCGTTATCTTTTTGCCCCATTGGTCGCTGTAATTAATACCCAAAGCATTTGTTTTACTGATTCCACTGGACTGGCCAACCGTAAAATTATCCGTACCACCGCCATATCCGCCACCACCGCGCCCGCCACGCCCACCGCCGCTGCGCCCGCCACTGGTGGTAAGACCCAACAGATCCTGCGAGCCAAAATTTTGTTGATTGGTGTTATTAAAATTTCCTACAAAAGAGAGCCGCCTGTTACCATTAAAAAAGCTGATGTTTCCTCCCGCACTATAACGGTCATCTGTGCCATATCCGGCATATATACGGCCAAACTGCCCGTTTTTAATGCCTGATTTTGTAACAATATTGATTGCTTTCACAGAATTACCATCATCAAAGCCTGTTAGCTGCGCCTGGTCGCTCAACCTGTCAAACACCTGTATTTTGTCTACTACCACCGATGGTAGATTTTTCAATGCCGCGGATGCATCATCACCAAAAAAATCCCTTCCATCGATGGTTACTTTTTTTACCTGCTCCCCCTGCGCGGTTACCGTACCATCTTTATCAACAGTAATTCCGGGCATTTTCTTGATCAGCTCCTCGGTGGTTGCATCCGGGTTTACTTTAAACTGGTTGGCGCTAAATTGAGCCGTGTCGCCTTTTTGAACCACAGGCGGGGCCTGCGAAACAACGGTTACATCCTGTAGGTCTGTACCTTTTTTTACAAAATTAACAGTCCCCAAATCTTTTATCCCTCCATCCGTTACTACTTTTTGCTTAACCTTTTCATATCCAACTGAACTTATTTCAATAAAAAAACTATCATTTTCTATGTTGGCTAATTCAAAACTCCCTTTTGAATCTGTTACCGCAGTTCCCTTTTTCGTTTTGGATGAATCCTTTTGTAAATAAATAATCACCGTTGCTCCCGGAACAGGTTTTTTGTCAATATCATCATTTACCGTACCCTTAATGGTGGAATTTTGTGCCATTACCGCCATTGCAAAAAAACTAAAAAAAAGGGATAGCCCTAAAAGTTTTATCATAAAGTATTTTTAACTATTCAATAAGACGCCGGTAACAAAAAAAACAGGCGAAATTTTATTTAAATAACACTTGTAATTGTAATTTATTGCACTAGCGGTTTATTTAAATATACCCTGCACACTCCCCGTTATTTCAAAAAATTTAATCTCTTATAACTGCCCTATTGATTCGCTATTTTAAACATATACCTGTTTTAGGTTACATATCAGTAAACAAACTGATAAAAATCATACGGAAGGCTTTTTTATATTAACGAATTAATGAAAGGAGTTGGCGAACTTTGTGCCCCGGCTGGCATAGGCACTAATGCCGCCGCGAAATTTGATTAACCAAATAATAGCCATCTAAATGAATAATAGCACCATTCTAACTGTTACCTTAAATCCTGCAATTGATAAAAGCACCTCAACCGATTTGATACTGCCTGAAACAAAGCAAAGATGCTCGAATGTTTTAAATGAACCCGGTGGAGGGGGAATTAATGTAAGCAAAGCTTTAAAAAAGCTAAAAGCTTCCTCAGTAGCCCTTTTCCCGGCTGGCGGGTACAACGGCGAAATGCTTAAAAGCCTGTTGATGAATGAAGGCATCGAATTCCACTCACTCAATTCCATAGTAGAAACAAGAGAAAACTGGGTAGTGCTGGAAACTGAAACCAACAACCAGTTCCGGTTTACTTTCCCGGGAAGATCAATTGAAGAGCAGGTTGTAAAAGACCTGATCGAAGATATACTTTCTTTTAGTCCTGAATATGTTGTATCCAGCGGCAGTTTGCCTCCCGGCTTGAAGGATTATTTTTATGGCCTGATCGTAAAAACAGCGAACGCCGTTGGTGCAAAGTGTATTGTAGATACTTCCGGCGCCGCATTACAGGCCTTGAAGGGAAAACACGCTTTTTTAATAAAGCCCAATATAGGGGAACTGTGTAAGATGCTGAATGTAAAAACGCTGGCCGACAAAGAGGTACCCGATGCCGCACAGCAGGCCATAAGGGATGGCTTCGCAGAGCTTGTGGTAGTATCTATGGGCCCCGATGGAGCCTGGTTGGTAACCAACGAGAAAAAATATTTTGCGGCGGCTCCCAAGGTAAAAAAAAGAAGCACCGTTGGCGCAGGCGATAGTATGGTGGCAGGCATTACTTACATGTTGCAACAGAAACAACACCTGCAACAGGTGATAAATTTTGGCGTAGCCTGTGGGACTGCCGCTACTATGAACCATGGTACACAATTGTTTAAGCTGGAAGATGTTCATGCATTGTATGAACAGATCAATGGTAAAAAATGATGAAGTTTCGGGGTTATTTGATTTTTAGGATTTTATTAAACTTCATTATCCTAAAATCTTTAGTCCTGTCAGAAACTGCTTAAAATCATTTTCGGGATGTCAGGTGATTACGAACTGTCCAAAAATAAGACCAATCAACCGCCGTCAGGGTTTACAGCCGCTGACGGGGTTGTGTATTTATAACCGCCGACGAAGGCTACTGGAATGGCTCCACGGGTATGCCACATTTTGTAGTAATCGCCAGGAGGAAATACTAAAATTGCATTCTTTAAACAGGTTCTTGTACTTTACGACTGCCCTTTTTTAAAAGGTAATTCTTAAATTTGTTACCGATTTTGCTTTTTTACAATTAACTTGCAACCCTAAAAAAATATTGATAGTATGGATTATAACAGACTAGTTT
>JBDTVX010000129.1:0-13666 GCA_040007015.1 Ferruginibacter sp.
AAGGGGAAAACGGAAAGCTTAATGTGCTTCTTAAGAACACGGATCATCTCCCACATGCCATACCGGTAAGCCGTACCAAAGCGGCTGACTTCAAGTCGTGGTTCATTCCTTCATGAGGTCTTCATTTCGACTGGAACATTGCTACATTTCGCCGGAAAAGTCGATAAGGTATTAGGTTTCAGATATATTAGCCATGTAGTTTTGTGACAAAAAAAGTTATGAAACAAGGAATCGGGTGGCTCCTGTCAGGTATCATTTTTACAAAAACGACACAAGGCCAAAGTAAAATTGGAAAAGACAACCGCAATTTTCCTATTGTATTAAGTGTGCAATTTCACTCCCTGTCTCCCTTAAAAGATGTAAAGCTTAATTTTAAAAATGTGGGTTTTGGCATTGGTTCCGAAATCGCCCCGGGCAGCAGGCATAACTGGGCTCAGCAATTCCAGCTATCATGGTACCGTAGTAAGCAAGCCGGAAACGGTATTCTTTTATATACCCAATCGGCATGGCGGCCAACCATTATATCCCATATTTATACTGAGTTAAAAGCAGGTTTCGGGCTTACTTACAACTTCAGGCCTGCAGAATCTTTCCATCAAAATAATGGTGCGTGGTCTTCTGATGAGCATACGGGAAAGTGGGTTTTTATAGTTCCTGTTGGTGTTTCTCTGGGATACAACAAGTTTTCTCAACATACTTACATAACACCATTCGTATCCTATCAGATTTTAGTAGATGCAAATTATGCAAAAGGTATTCCTGTAATTTCAAACAGTTTATTCCAGGTAGGTACAAGAATTCATTGATCAAACAAAAAATAAACACACGTGAAAAAGGTTTTATTGAACATCGTATTGTTTCAATGCCTGCAAGCTTTTCAAAAAATATACAAGATGCTATTACTTCAAGCTGGAATTTATATGATACCATTGCCGGCACTTATTCTAAAAAAGATACGTTGCAAAAAAAAATGCTGCAGCAGTATCCTAAACCTGGCATTTGCAAACGTAATAGCAGTTTATACTCCAACAAAGGTTACTGGGGAACAAGCAATGGTTTTTCTAAATTAGCAACAAAAACGCCTATGCAGCCTTGCCTCTTTAATATCTGCAAAGTGGCGCAAAAATGTATATGGCTGCTGCCATTTTAAAACTGCATGAAGAAGCAAGAATAGATATGGATGCATCCATATCTAAATATCTGCCTGAAAAATACAGTCATAGAATACAATGAAAGATAATTTTTAAGTGTTTACGGGACCTGTGACGCTGCTCAAGGCGTTTTTTGAGGAATATAAAGGTTTCGTAAAAATTAATTTTTATAAAATGTAACAACTCTTTAAATTTTCAACTTTAAAAAAAATCGACAAATGATGCATCAAAAAGAAAGAATCTATTATTTAGATTGGCTACGTGTTTTTGCTTTTAGTATACTCATATTGTTTCACTCCTGGCAACCATTTACTAATTTTCATTGGCTTTTAAAAAGTGATAACAAAACCATAGTTGCAGATATATTTACTATTTTCTTTCATACCTGGCGATTACACTTGATTTTTTTCGTTTCCGGAGTTGGCACCTGGCTTGCATTGAGATCAAGGGGAAAGCATTTTTTTTATGACCGCTTCCTGAGGCTGATCGTTCCCTTTATATTTGGAGCCATCGTAATTGTACCTTGTCAATACTACTACCAAATGCTGCAGGAAGGCACAGACATTAGGTTTGTGGATTTCATGATCAACTATCCGAAATTTCAAATCAACAAGGATTTACAATTCAATCTCTTTTCCTGGATCATTGAAATTGGTATTCACCTTTGGTATTTACCTTACTTATTTATTGTGACTTTATTAATGTTTCCATTATTAAAACGGATTGATACGAAAGGGCTTTCGAACACATTTATACAAAAACTCACTAAACGGCCAGGATTGGTTTTGCTAATGGCCTTACCAATAATCATTATTTTAATTACTCTAAAACCAATTTTTCCGGATTATACAAGTGTCGCAGACTTTTTTGTGTATTCCTGCTTTTTTGTATATGGATTTATTTTGATCAAAGAACATGCGCGTATGCTGCCAATACTAAAGCGAAACCATACCGTACTATTGATATTAGGGATTTTAAGTTCCCTGGTACTAATAGGTTGCCTGTTAGATGAACCACTGAGAAAAGCTGCCTTTGATCCGGAATACAATCTAAATCATATCATAGTCTCCGTTCCTATTGGCTTGTCCGCTTTTAGCTGGACTCTTTATTTCGTGTCTCTTTTTTCAAGTAAATTCAATTTTAATAATAGGGCATTAGCCGAATTAAACAGAAGTGTATTGCCCGTATATATTGTTCACCAAAGTATTATTGTGGTAGCAGGTTTTTACATAATTAATTATGTTAACAATGGCTTCTTAGAATTTGTGTTGATTGTTCTAACGACTATAATTGGTTCAATACTGTCATACTATTTCATTAAAATGTTCAAAGTAACCCGGTTTTTATTTGGGTTGAAGAATTGAATAGCACATTCGGCCCCAGACGGAATCCGAACTCAGACGAAATTGTTATGCGGGAAATAGAAATCAGAAGGAATAAAAAAAATGAGAATATTCAAACCGGTTTTAGTTTGTAGCCTACTGCTTTCAGGTTGTTCAAAAATATGCGTCAATTTGCTTCCACCACCTGTGTATACAATGGCAACATAAATACTGCCTATTCAAAGGGAGATACATTTGGGAAAATGTTATTAATTTATAGCAGGTAAGGCCTTCCTGCCCAGCTTTCACCATTACAGTGATGACTAAATTTAAAATAATAAAAAAGCAACCTTATATTTAAGGTTGCTTTTTTACTGTTAGAATCAGTTTATACAATCCGGCCCTGTTAAAAACTTACATCATTGAATCACCTGAGCCAGCTTCATTTCCAGTTCATCGCCCCTGAGGCTGGTTCCAATGATTTTCCCTTCAGGGTTTACCAGCACATTATAAGGGATGCCATCAAACCCATACAGGCCAACAGCATCGCTGTTCCAATATTTTAAATCGCTGATATGGTACCATGTCAGGTTATCATCTTTAATTGCTTTTACCCATGATGCCCTGTCTTTGTCGAGCGATACACCCAATATAGTAAAATTTTTATCCTTAAATTTATTGTAAGCCTTCACTACATTTGGATTTTCGCCCCTGCACGGTCCGCACCAGCTTGCCCAAAAATCCACCAGCACATATTTTCCGCGAAGCATACTTAGCGCGAAAGGCTTTCCACTAGTATCAGCCATTTTTATATCCGGTGCAGGCCCGCCTTCGTGAGGTTTAGAGTTGTATTGTGTGATCATTTGGTTGTATTGCGCTACCACCGACGCGATGGCCTGGTTACCCGGAAAACGGTTGATAAGCCCTGCAACCGGTTTCTGTAATTTTTCAGGTTCAATACTACGGGTATATCCCAAACTGAACAATGCCATTATTGCATTGCTGGTGGTATCTAAATAATGAAGGATAAAATTTTGATGACTGTTTTCTTTTTCGGTTAAATCTTTTTGCATTACATTATATAGGCTATCCGTTTCAGATGGATTTTTATACTGTTGCAGAAGGGCTGATTTTTCTTCGAGAATTTTGTTTTGACCATCGATATTTGTCATAAATTTCCTGAGTAAATGATTGGCCGGCGAATTAAATAATGCGGTTCCCAATGAAAGATTATCATAATCCGAAGCAAAGGGGATATTGGGCTGATCGTTTATAAAAATAAAGGATCCCTCGTTTTTTTCCAGCCTTAAGCGATAGAGGCCTTCTTCCGGCGCTAAAGCTGCTAAAGAAAAGCGGCCATTTTTAATTTCAGCGGTATCCAATACAACGGGGTCTTTCTGGCTAAAGTATAATTCTTCCAGGTAAATATGCTGATCCGGTGCATTTTTTAATTCACCCGAAACGGTAAATTTTCCTTTTTGTGCTTCATTGTTACAGGAGAGCAAAATAATAGTGCATACCCCTATTGTAAAAAACTTTATCATTTGATTCATTCATTTAATTTTTCCGCTAATAATTTATTTACAACCTGCATATCGGCTTTGCCTTTGCTTAGTTTTTTTACTTCGCCGGCAAACAAGCCGATCAATCCCTTTTTACCACTTTTATATTCTTTTACTTTATCAGGCATTTTGGCGATCACATCGTCTACCCATGCGGCAACAGATCCGCTATTGCTTTCCTGGATCAGGTTTAATCCGGTTGCTATTTGCAGCGGATCCTTTTGCGGACTAACCACCATGGCCATCAAAATTTTGGTAGCCGCGATACTGAAATTTACTTTTCCATCATCTACCAGTTGTATAAGCGCAGCGATCTTTGACGGTGATAAAGGAAAGTCCTCCAGTTCAATAGCATGATCATTCAAATAAGATTTTATCGGGCCCATCAGCCAGTTAACGGCTGCTTTGTAATTGGTGGTATGCGTTATTAGTTCCTCAAAATAATTTGCCAGCGATCTGTCGCTGCAGATCACCTGTGCGTCGTAAAGCGGTAATTGAAAAACATTTTTATATTTCATTTCAAGTTCTTCCGGCAATACGGGAAGCGAATGCCGCACTTCCTGTAAAAAAGCTTCGGTTATATTAAATGGGGTAAGATCGGGATCGGGAAAATAGCGGTAATCATCCGCGTCTTCCTTGTTGCGCAAAGAAAATGTAATATTATTATCCGCATCAAAACTTCTTGTTTCCTGGATAATAACTGAGCCACTTTCCACAATACCGATCAGCCGGTTAACTTCCAGGTCAATTGCCCTTTTTACGTTTCGGATGCTATTGAGATTCTTAACTTCTACCCTGGTACCCAATTTTTTTTCACCCTTCCCGCGAATTGAAATATTTGCATCACAGCGCATACTGCCTTCTTCCATATTTCCATCGCAGATATCCAGCCAACGCACCAGGCGCCTTAATTCTGTAATGTAGGCAAATGCTTCATCACTGCTGTGCAGATCGGGCTCACTTACTATTTCCAGTAAAGGAACTCCTGCACGGTTTAAATCAATGGCAGTATAATTTTCATCCACATCATGCAAACTTTTGCCGGCATCTTCTTCAATATGGATCCGGTTAAGCTGAATATTCCTTTCCTGGTCATTCACTCGTATTTTTACAAAACCATTTTTGCAAATGGGGGTGGTGTGCTGGCTTACCTGGTAGCCCTTGGGCAAATCGGGGTAGAAATAATTTTTACGGGCGAAATAATTTTCCTGTTCAATTTCACAATGTAATGCCAGGCCCAATTTTATGGCAAATTCAATGGCTTTTTTATTCATCCTGGGCAAGGTGCCGGGATGTGCCAAAGTTATCGGGCTGATATGTGTATTGGGGGCGGCGCCATAAGTAGCGCTATCCCCACAAAAAAGTTTGCTTTTAGTAAGGAGCTGCGCATGCACTTCCAGTCCAATTACCACCTCGTATTTATCATTTTTTATCACGGATGCAAAGATAGGAAAAGGTTTAAGGTGTAAGGTGTAAGGTTTAAGGTTTTTCAATTCGGATAGTTTTTAGAAAAAATAGTTTCCAATACCTTATACCCTATACCTCACACCTCAGTCCATCAACCTTTTAAAATGCAAAATGCCATCAGCTAACAGTAAAATACTATTTGCTAATGGCTTTGGCTTTCCGGACTATACTTATAAATTGGCTGTCTTAAGTTTTTTGGGAAATTTTACTTCAAAGCTCATTTCGGTACCATTTCGTTTTGCTTTTATGGTATAGGCCGATTTTGATTCTGAAGGCATTAATTGTTCACGTGCATCATCTGTGTTTTCAATTTTTTCACCACCGATTTCTGTAATGATATCATCCTTCTTTAAACCTGCTTTTTCAGCAGCAGAGCCTTCTTCCACCTCAATTACCTTTACATTACCGCCTTCTTCGGTATCCTGTATTTTTAATCCTAATCTTTTTTGGCGACCGAAAGAATTTTCCAATGTCATGTAAGGGCTAACATCGTAGGCGGGGGCCAATGATCCCAAATTTTGTAATTCTTCTCCATCCCAATTGGGTACACCTGAAATTTTGGGCGTAGAAAATGATCTTAACTTACCGCGGGGAGAGCTATAAGCATAAGCCATCGGAGCTTTTATTTTCCTTTCTCCTAAAGTGGCTTTTACACTGCCTTCCTTACCATTTCTTAAATAAGAGACCTTTACAACTTCTTTTGCTTTTTTAGCAGTAATAACTTCGGACAAATTATCTCCATCTGTAATTATTTCATCACCTATTTTTGTAATTATATCATCTTTTTTCAATCCTGCTTTTTCAGCAGCACTTTCCTTAACTACTTCGGTAATTTTTGCACCTTCTGCAGCTTTTTCGGTTGTTACACCGAGAAAGGGTTTACTTACTTCTTTTCCACCTCTCCATTGCCCCATAAAATCTTTGCTAAAGCCCATGTCATCAGAATTAAAATTAAAGGACATCGCTCCATCACCGTCCCTCATGATCATTTTCCGGTTATTGATGGTTACCTGGCCGTCTTTAAATTCATCAAGGGGTTTGCCATTTACAGTTATTTTATCACCATTGATCTCTAACTTCAAATTCAGGTCTTTACCGCCTTTATTACGGATTACAATTTCCTGGGTTTCTTTTTTTTCAACCTTCTCTTTTTTTTCAACTTTTTCTTTTTTTTCAACTTTCTCTTCAATTTCTTTTTTCTCCGGTTTTTGGTCCTGTGCTTTCAGGCCAAAAGGCAGGCTGGTGATAGCCAGGGCAGCAATAGCAATTATTATTTTTTTCATGATATTCTTTTTAATGTACGAAGTATTTAGTAGATCAAAAATAGGGGTATTTGTTGAATTACGAAATGTTTCGCATACTTTTTTTTGGCTTTAACAAAACTTTTTTATTTCGCGTAAAGGCACAATTTTTATTTCAGTCAATGACGTAAAGGAGCAAAGGACGAAGAAGCTACTGAAGTAACCTCCACAACTGATTTCTCAGCTCCTTAGCGTCTTTGGGTGGAAAGATGAATGTGTTAGCGTGAAAAAATCAAATAAGTTCGGCAACATACTTGTGTATAATAGTGCAATTTTACAAGTAGGCACATCATTATCATCATTTCCAAAAGGGTACTCAATATCTTCTGCAATTAATTCAAGACTTGTCAATACATAAAATATAAAAGCTACTACAGGGATTACATAATAGCCAGGCGTAAATGAATATCCAAAAGGCAGGTTCATCACATAGAAGAAATGAATTTCTTTATGAATACACTATATGAGTAGGGTATGGGTGTGTTTTTAATGCGTTCGCAGGCTCCGCAGATATCAGTGAAAGATTGCAAATCCGCGCTCAATATAATTAACTGGTCCCCATTTAATTTTCTTCGCTGTACAATTGCTGTACACGTTTAAATATCAGCAGGCATACCTGGTTGGGAATATGCTTTTCTGAATCAATTTGCTTAAAGGCCGGGTAATGCGCATCTTGTTCAAACAGGGCCATCCTCGTATTTTCCGATCTGAGATGATTGTGCAGCGTATAGGCAAAGGCAGGAATTATTTTTCTAAAAAAAGCGCTTTGCTCCTGGTCTGTTTCGGGAAGCATAACAGATAGTTTGATAGCCAGGTTACGACTGTTATTTACCAATGCGCCCCATAGTTTTCTTCCCTCCCACCACCGGTCGTATGCAGTATTGGCCCGAAAAACGAGCAGCATGGAAATGGCGAACGGAAAATAAACGTAAACCAGTCGTTGGAATTATAGCTGATCCTAAATTATTATTTTTCCAAAGTTATTCAATTCCGGAAAGAGGAGGAGGTGACACCTTTTTAAAAGGTGTCACCTCTTCCTCTTTCCGGAATGTACCCTTGCAAATTAAGAGATGATGAGCAATGAATAATGAGTAATGAGCTGGCACATCATTGCGTTTTTGCCATTCGCTTTTCACCATTCACCATTGATCATTCACCTTTACAGCATTGACCTTACTTTATCGATCACCGCTTTCAAATTACTTATATCCTGGCCTCCTGCCGTAGCCATATTGGCCTGGCCTCCGCCTCCGCCTTTTATTAAGCCCGCTATGTGCTCCTTTAAGATTTTAGCGGCATCTAATTTTTTTGCAACTACCACGGTATCCGAAATGCCGAGTGCCACAAAAGCTTTGCCGTCAATATTGGCGCAGAGCACCACCACATGGTCGTGCAGGTGATTTTTAAGGTCAACACATAATTTCTTTAAAGAGTCTGCGTTGCCCACTTCAATGATCTCCCCAACAAATGTTACATTGCTGATGATCTCATCTTTTTGCAGCAATTCATTTCGTATACCCACCAGTTGGCGGGCTTCCAATCCTTCAATTCTTTTTGATAAAGCGCTGTTTTCCGCAGATAAATTTTCAATGGATCTTTGAATGTCTTTTGGGTTTTTTAATAAGCTGCGAACAATATCAATATCCGCGAATACTTTATTGATATATTGCTCGGCCGCATAACCGCACACAGCTTCAATCCTTCGAACACCTGCTGCTACCGCTGCTTCATGCGTTATTTTGAATATCCCTAACTCACCGGTGCTACCCACATGTGTACCACCACACAATTCTATCGAATAACCGGGATCAATAATGACAACTCTTACGATGTCGCCATATTTTTCGCCAAACAAAGCCATTGCGCCCAAAGCTATTGCTTCATCCTTATGCATCGATTTTATAACTACGGGGATATTTGCCCTTATTTTTTCATTTACCATTTTTTCTACTGCGGCGATCTCTTCATCCGTTACTTTGGCAAAATGAGAGAAATCAAAACGAAGATGCTCTTCATTTACCAGGCTGCCTTTTTGTGCCACATGCTTTCCCAATACTTCGCGCAAAGCCGCATGCATTAAGTGTGTAGCGCTGTGGTGCAGCATGATGTCTTTTCTTCTTCGGGCATTTACCCTGGCTATTACCTGGCTGGTAATGAAGGCGGGTAACTTATCCGTAAAATGAATGATCAGGTCATTTTCCTTTTTGGTATTAGTTACTTCAATGATCTCTTCGCCAAATTGCAGTGTGCCTGTATCTCCTACCTGTCCGCCGCTTTCAGCATAGAATGGAGTGGTATCTAAGATCAGCTGATAAAATGCTTTTGTTTTGGACGATACCCTGCGGTATTTAATGACCTGGCTTTTTGCTTCCAGTGAATCGTAACCGGTAAACCTGTTGGATGGATTATCAATCAGTGTAATCCAGTCTTCTGTATCCAATATTGCTGCTGAGCGGCTGCGGTCTTTTTGCTGTTGCATTTCTTTTTGAAAGCCTGTCTCATCCACCTTTAAATTATTTTCTGTTGCGATCAACGTAGTTAAATCAATTGGAAATCCAAAGGTGTCATATAATTCGAAAGCGATTGCGCCATCAATTACTTTTGTTGATTGAGACTGGTTAATTATTTCATCTATTCTTTTCAGGCCTTTATCCAATGTTCTTAAAAAAGCGTCTTCCTCTTCTTTGACCACTTTACTTACAAAATCCAGTTGTTGAATTAATTCCGGGAAAATAGTTTCAAATTGTTTTGCCATTAATGGCAATAGCTGAAACAATAAAGGCTGTTTATGATCAAGGTATGAATAATAATAGCGAACCGCACGTCGCAATATTCTTCTGATCACATAGCCTGCACCTGTATTCGAAGGCAATTGACCATCTGCGATAGCAAATGCAATAGCACGGATATGATCAGATAATACCCGGAAAGACACATCCTGTTTGCTGTCTGAATATTTGTAACTTTTATTAGTTATCTTTTCTATTGCTTCAATAGTGCCTGTAAAAACATCCGTATCATAATTGCTTTGTTTACCCTGCAATACTCTTACCAGCCGTTCAAAACCCATCCCTGTATCAACGTGTTTGGCTGGCAGGGGTTCCAGGCTGCCATCTTTTTTCCGGTTAAACTGGATGAATACAATGTTCCATATTTCAATCACCTGGGGATGATCATTATTGACCAATATGCTCCCTTCAATATTTTTTCTTTCTTCGTCTGTTCTGCAATCTACATGAATTTCCGTGCAGGGGCCACAAGGTCCGGTATCACCCATTTCCCAGAAATTATCTTTTTTATTACCCAATATAATGCGGTCCTCCGCTATGTATTTTTTCCATTCGTTCCAGGCTTCTTCATCTTTTGGCAAACCTTCCTTTTCATCCCCTTCAAAAATGGTAACATATAATTTATCCTTATCTAAATGATACACTTTTGTAAGCAGTTCCCAGCTCCATGCAATGGCTTCTTTTTTAAAATAGTCGCCAAAGCTCCAGTTGCCCAGCATTTCAAACATGGTATGGTGGTAGGTATCCACCCCTACCTCTTCCAGGTCGTTGTGTTTACCGCTTACCCTCAAACATTTTTGTGTATCAGCTGCGCGTTTATAAGGAGCGGTTTTGTTACCCAGGAAATAATCTTTAAACTGGTTCATCCCCGCATTTGTAAATAAAAGGGAGGGGTCATCTTTTAACACGATCGGTGCGGATGGGACAATGGTATGTCCCTTTGATTTAAAAAAATCAAGAAATTGCATGCGTATTTCCGGTGATGTTAATTCATTCTTCATTATAACGGTGAATTTTTTAGGCAATTTTGGGTCACAAACCTTTTTGCTTTGGGTTGATTTTTGCAATATAACCGTCTATCTTTGCACGTCTTAATATAACGTGGCGCAAAGGTAAAGAATTCAGTGTTGAGTTAAGTAACGTGCATATGAAATGATACACAAGGTCGCCAACCTTTGCAAGATCCCTCCGAAAGAATGGATGGCTTTTGAAGGCTGTCATCCTTTACCCGCCACTAATCCGATACCGGGTTAAGTAACGTGCAATGAATATTAGCATTATATTTAACTATTAAATGTAAATTCAGTAATAAGGAAAAGTTTACAAAGCCCCGCTGGGGTTTGGGGCCATGAAAAAAATAAAATATTTTTATAATACCAATACACTTCGTTATGAAAAATTAGTGACGCCGTTAAGGGTGAAGTTGTTGAGGGTATTTGGTTTTTTTTCGGCTTTATTGGTAAGTTCGGCCCTTGTTATCTGGGTATATACAAAATTTATTCCGCGCCCAACCGACCAGGAATCCAAAATACGGCTGGAACTGATGAAAGATAATTATGCGGTATTGAATGAAAGATTAAAATCCTTACAGCAACAAATGGCAGATCTAGAAAAAAGAGACAATGAAGTGTACCGGTCTATTTTTGAGGCCAACCCGTTGCCGGACAGTGCCAGGGCAAAATTATCGGAAAAAAAGAAAGAGATCGATAAGGTGAATGTGATGAAAGATAATCTGCTGGGAAAGGAGATAGCGAATTCATTAAATAATTTAAGCGCGAGGATTGCATACCAGGTGAATAGTTATAAAGAAATTGAAAAGCTGATCAATAACCAGGAAAATAAGCTTGCCAGTATACCTGCCATACAACCGGTGAGCAATAAAGACCTTACCAGGATTGCGAGTGGTTTTGGATACAGGATACACCCGATATACGGTATCCCTAAAATGCATAATGGCCTTGATTTTACGGCTACGCAGGGTACCCCCATTTATGCAACCGGGGATGGGAGGGTAACTACAGCAGGGCTGGGAATAGGAACAGGTAACCATGTAATTATTAACCATGGGTATGGTTATGAAACGGTGTATATGCACATGGTACGTATAAAAGCAAGAGAGGGGCAATTGGTAAAAAGGGGGCAGATCATTGGTTGGGTTGGTAGCACCGGGGCAAGTACCGGGCCGCATTGCCACTACGAAGTACATATAAACGGAAGGCCGGTTGATCCTGTATACTTTTTCTTTAATGACCTGAACGCAGAACAATATGACCGGTTACTTAAACTGGCAGCCACCGGTAGTGCGAAAAGTTTTGATTAATTTTAAATCATGCCGCAAAAACAAATACCATTTGATTTCGGGGATCTCCCAAAAGATCCCTTACCGGAAAATATGGTTCCGGAAAAGGAAGATGCACCCAAAAAGAAGGCGGCAATTAAAAAAGCCATTGAGAATATCCAGGTAAAAGAAAAATCAACAAGGGGAAGAAAAAGCATGAAGGAAATGAGCGCCGGTGCAGCATTAATAGATATCCCGGAAGATGCCATCCTGTACCAGAAGATGTATTATACGATTGGGAAAGTGGCTGAAATGTTTAAGGTAAATCAATCCCTGATAAGATTGTGGGAGAATGAATTTGATGTGCTGAAGCCAAAAAAGAATGGGAAAGGAGATCGCTTATTCAGACCGGAGGATATAAAAAATATACACCTCATCTATCATTTGATGAGGGAAAGAAAATATACCATGGAAGGCGCGAAAGATTTTATAAAAAACAATAAGCAGGCAAGCGAAAAATTTGAAACGATTGAATCGCTTAAAAAACTGAGAGGGTTTTTAATTGAATTAAAAGCAAATTTATAGGCGGATGCAATTCATGGTATCAAAAATTAACTGTTAAACTGCATCAAATGAAAAATTATATACAGTCGCTCATTACTGCAGCATTGCTTTTTTTTATTTTAATGAGTTGTAAAAAAGCAGGTTCTGCTGAAACAATAATTGCTCCATCCAACCTGGTTGTAAATAGTAAAATTTCCACAGATGGAAGAGGTGCAGTTGCTTTTACTGCCACTGCTACCAATGCAGTTTCTTATGATTACGAGTTTGGAAATGGCGAAATTAAAACCGTGCCAACAGGGGTTGTTAATTATACCTACGCAGTTGCCGGAACCAATACTTTTACGGTTACGGTTACAGCAAAGAGCAGCGACGGTTTAACACTTAAAAAATCTTTGACCATTACCGTTACGGTTACTTTGCCGGTCCCCACGCTTTTTTGGTCGGAAGAATTTAATACAGATGGCGCCCCCGACCCAACAAAATGGGGCTACGATTTAGGTGCCGGCGGCTGGGGTAACAATGAGCTGGAGTATTATACCAACAGGCCGGAAAATGCAATTGTGCAGGGGGGCGTATTAAAGATAAATGCCATTAAAGAAAATCATAATGGCAGTCCTTACACATCTGCCAGGTTGCTTTCAAAAGGTAAATTTGAATTCAAGTATGGTACAGTTGAAATAAAGGCCAAACTTCCGGCAGGGGTGGGCACCTGGCCTGCCATCTGGATGTTGGGAAGTGATAATGGTACTGCCGGATGGCCGGCTTGCGGAGAAATTGACATTATGGAACACCTTGGTAGAACCTTAAATACGATTTACGGAACCCTTCATTACCCCGGCAGATCGGGTGGAAATGCTGATGGCGGCACCACAGTTATTGACAATGCCACCACAGAATTTCATATCTACAAAGTAGAATGGACCGCTGCCGCTATTAAGATATATGTCGATGATCAGTTATTTCATACTGTTGCCAATTCTACCAGTATGCCATTCAATCATGATTTCTTTTTGATTTTGAATATAGCCATGGGGGGCGGATTTGGTGGCCCGGTAGATCCGGCGGTTACAACTGCAACAATGGAAATTGATTATATCAGGGTATATAAATAGTTTATTTTAAATGGATGTAACTGTGGCATGTTTCTATTGAGTGAATTTTTAGTTAGTGTCTGCAGGAAAACTCTGTAATTGAGAACTGATAAGCGTTCTAAAAGAATTTTCTTTTCGAAT
>JBDTVX010000130.1:0-13607 GCA_040007015.1 Ferruginibacter sp.
CAAATCATAACAATTAACTTTACAGCTATCAAAAAGCGAACAAATTTGCGGCCATTAAGGAATGAAAATTAAAAGTGAATAATTATAAAAAATATTTTACAAACGTTATTAATGTGCGTTTTCCAAGTCAGGGAGGCAAAATAATTGCTACCATGGACGATCATTATAAAAGTATTTCCGACGACATAAATTTTTCCTTTTCCTCGGGCAACCCGGTGGATAAACGTCTTGATTTTTGCGCTTATTTTTTAGCCCTTATCAAAACATTAAGCGAACAAGGAGAAAGTTTTGAAACCACCAGGAAAATTTGCCTTGAAATAGTTACACAATATGTAAGGCCGAAAAATAAACTTCAGCAATTTCTAAAACGGCTACCGGCAAAACTTGCAAATACCTGGCTGGCAAATATTTTTTTAAAAGCATTCAACAAAAAAGTAAGTCGGAGATCACACGAGGCTGGTTTTGTTGCGAAAATTATAACAGATAAAAATGAAACTTTTGGCCTGGGGTATGGCATTGACATTTTAGAATGCGGAATTTGTAAGCTATTCAAAAAACACAATTACGAAAAATATTCTTCCATACTTTGTGAAGTTGACGAACTTACTTCGAGCCTGGCGGGACTAAAACTGGTAAGAACCGGGACAATTGCCTTAGGCGCTAAAAAATGCGACTTCAGATTTAAAAAAGAAAAGTAGCTAAAGCCGGCCATCAATTTAAAGCAACGTGGTATGGCAAGATGGCTTCTGCTAATTCAGGACTTAGTAAGCCCGAACTGGCAGACAGGTTAATCCTGCTTTTTTCATAGGCCATTATTTCTTTAAAGATCGCCAAAGCTCATACCGGATAAATAACTGCAATGAGCTGTTTCTTTCGGTATGCTCTTCGCCACCTGGTAATTTAAATTTTAAATAAGGCTGCAGCCCAAAAGAATATCTTGCGCCCACTGAAAACCGTCTCCATTGATATTGCGTTTCTCCCAGTGCCTGGATGTATATTGTTACGAAATTACTGTCAGCCTTTTTTTGGTTTATGAAACCTGAACTTAACACAGAGTCTATTTGAGTTATGATGACGGTTCTATGCACTTCCTGCTGTACCAGTGCGCTCTTGAATTTATTGAATGTGAACCCCGCTCCTATTGATAATCCGGGCAATACAAAATAATTAAAGCTTAGCGGCAACTGGTGATAGTATGTCTTTTTTATGGTGCTGTTTGTGGTAGTTGCTGTTGCGTTAAGTGGGTCAATAATTTTTTTCTGGCTGAATAATTTCTCTTTTGTGTATTGCGGCGCTCCATACCTGAATTCAGATTGCAGGAACCATTTTTTTTCCTTATACATTCTCAGGTATATCGAAGGAATATAATCCCCAAAAGAACTTTTTCTACCCAATGAATTATAGGGATTGCTCTTTTGCCCGGCAACCGGCAATAACTGGTGCAAACCCATACCGGCACTAAAATAGATGCGTCTTGTATCCGGGGAATCAGCCTTAACCTTTGCGTCGAAAGCAGTAGTATCTGTTTTCACTTTTTTGTCGGAGTCTGATTTTGGCCTTGCTTTTGGCAATATATGGACAATGCTGTCATCTCCCTTAGCCGGTTGGTATTCTTCAATTTTACTTTCATGTAAAGGTCCCGTTGTAACAGTATCCGATACTGCATTACCTGTTACCCTGCTATTTAATTTTCCGCCTGTCTTTTTTGTGACAAGCTTTTGCTGATATTTATTTTTTACATTGATATGATGCCTTTGCAGCTTAACAAAATGATATGTTTTGATATGCTGATTATTGATGCCGGTATGCTTCCTTCCTGTTTTATATTTAATACCCGGGGACGATCTCCTTTTCAAAGAGCCGTTTATTTTGAAAGAGGTATCAGCAGTAAGTACTGAGCCTGCGACATTTTTTTTTATTAAAGCACTATCATCGATTACCCCGATTTGATTATTGGTATTGTTTACAGGCAGCTTTTTATCGCCGTTTATTTTGTTCTCATTTTGCCGGGTTTTATCGTAAATCACAGTAATTTTAACCGGCTCTTTCTTTATTTTATTGTGAAACCAATCGAGCGGATCCACAATTACAAAGAAAGCAGTAACCAGTAGCAGCAATAATAAAGCATAGCCACCACAGCCTTTTAACAGCGGCGGAATTACGGGTCTGTCTTCATCATCTTTCTCCAGCCTGCGCCTCATATCTTCCCAGGCAATATCCGCACCGGGAAGAGGCAGGTCGTTCAACCGCTTTGACAGTTCATCCTCATATGGCAAATGTTCACTCATTAATTATTTTTCTTCATTTATCATGATCTGTAATTTTTTTCTTGCGTCGCTCAGATGCCATCTGCTGGTTCCTTCACTTATTTTTAAGAGCCCCGCTATTTCCTTATGACTGTACCCTTCCATTATAAATAAATTGAAAACGGTCTGTGTGGCAGCAGGTAATATCCTGATCATTTCAAGCAGGTGGGCAGCCGAAAATTTTGAAATGATCTCAGGCGCTATTTCTGTTTCATTTAATGTTGTAAGTTCCATCGGATGAATAATATTTGCTTTTGCTTTTGCCAGGTCAAGACAACTGTTAATAACAACGGTACGTATCCAGGTGTACAGGGATGACTGTGCCGGATCGTACCGTTGTATGTTTTTAAAAACTTTATAAAAGCCCGTGTTCAGCGCTTCCATCGCATCCATATCATTTTTTGTATAGCGGAGGCATAGGTTCATCATTGCCCTGTAGAAGTCCCTGTATAGTTTTTCCTGGGCTTGCCGGTTGCCGTTTTTACAACCGGCAATTAGTTCACTTATTTGTTGTTCCTCTTTTATCAAAAAAAATTACTGCTTTACATTGCGTGAACTTAAGGTTTTAAAATTAATATATCCACTTGTAACGACTAGTATTTTCTAACACGGAATGAGCAATTGATATTGTGTATAACCGACGCCGCCGAGGAATCAATAAAGCTTCCCGAAAAATTTCCTTCATAAAACTCACCGGAATGTTGGGGAAAAGTGGTGATAGCAACATTGAACGGTTTGGATAACCGGTTGTAATTTTCAACAATTAAAAAGTTTAAGGGATGAGTGCCCGCTATCGCACTACCGGTAAAGCCAAAATTCAGTATTTCTTTATCTTTCAAATCATATCCCTGGATATAGGTATCGAATGTATTCATTACTGCACCGGGAGAACCGGATGCATAAATTGAATCACTGTTTGATATCGTATGATCAATTCCATCAAGGGTATAATTGATAAACTCTGTTGTGGATATTCCACAGGCATTGATATTACCGGCATCAGTTATAGGTGGGGTAAGCAGTATTGTTTGCAATGCTCCCTGCTGCTGTGTTGCTGCATCAATACCCAAAATTTCAATGGTCTGCGGCCCTGATGAGCAGGTAATAATATTTGTGGAAAATTCCCCTTTGGCGTCTGATTTTATATAACTAAAAAAGTTCCTCCAGTTTAATAATGCGTAACCATTGGAAACAGGCGTATTGCTACAGGATAATAATTTTCCTTTTATGGTAACAAGCGAAGTCACGGAGTTTGGAATTACGATAGTGCCCAGGTCTGTGTTTTCCGAAAATGGTCCAACATTTTCAGAATAAACCACATTGGCGCATTCATCCAACACTTCCAATACCAGGTTTCTGTTGGAAGGTACCAGGCCGCTTGTCTGGCCCAATGAATCCGTATATCCATAAGCGGTTAACCAATTATCCCCAATAAGCGTTTTTAAGCGAACAGATATATTTGTTAAACACGCATGGCCAGAAGTTTTAAATATAGCCGAAAAACTGATTGCGGGTATCCCGAGATCGCAATTCCAGTAAGAAAAATGCTTTACATCTCCTGTATAACTGCTCCCGGTTTTTTTTGCAGTTCCCTGCTCTTTCCAAACACCGGTTTGTTCATCTGTATACCAAAGGCTTATACTGGCAGGCGCAGATGATATTGTGGAAGATGGTATCGGCATGGTGAGTGTAGCAGCGCTGCCTGTTTGTATTTGTAATTTTTCTCCTGCTGCAGATTCAAGCTCAACCGCCAGCATTCCGTAAGACGAAAGTACTACCCGGTTTTTATCCTTATCGTCAGCCATAAAAGAGCCGGGAACAGTTTTCCCGATATCCTGTGAGGTGGGGTCAATATAGGCAGCATATACCTGTACGCTTCCTGTATAGGCGCCGCCCGAAGCCTTCATGACGCCATTGGCGGGCAATGACACTTTAGCGCCGTTTGACAGTGCGGCTTCTCCTCCCGTTATTGCATTTACCGTCCCTGCCAAAGTTTTTTTAACCAGTTTAATAACAAGCTGGTTTACGCCTGTGGTTGCTCTAAAGCTGCGGTATGCCTTAAAATACCCGGGTTGCTCTGCTGTAGTTACCGAAGCATTTTTATCAAGCGATGCTTCCACGATACGAAAGTAGCCATTCGAATTAGTGGTAGTGGTTTTTGAACCTGCCGATATTTTTACTCCGGCTGCAGGCAGATCATTTTCATCAATCACATTTCCCTGTAAGGTTACAGTAACTGGCGAAGACTGGTTGTTTGAGGTTATAAGCGGGGAATGATCACTGCTTAATTCTTTTTGGCATTTAAAAGAAATCCCCGCGATAACGATCACCAGAAGTGCATGATAAATTCTCTTCATAATAATTTGTTTTAAACATGTACTGCTGCTTTGATAAAAAAGTTGGGTACGAAAAAAAATAAACTATCCCGGAGGAAGGAAGATCGTGGCTGTTCCAGGGTGTATACCAGCGAAGCAAGTTTAATAGCAGGTACTGGTTTTTTTCCTCTAACTTCGTTTTATAACTTCTGCCACTTATGCCGCAAAAACCTATTTCTATCCTACTTGCAGATGATGACATGGAAGATTCTGAATTGCTCGAAGAGGCTATTTTGAATATTGAGCCAGCGGCAACGGTGAAGCATGTATCAAATGGGAAGAAAGTAATGGATTTTCTAAAAAATTGCAGCAACCCCGAACTTCCCTGTTTAATAATTTTGGATTATAATATGCCCGAAATGACGGGTGCGCAGGTGCTTACCTGGCTGGGCAGCCAAAGCAGGTACCAGTTTATCCCAAAAGTGATATTTAGCACATCCGGAGCCGAATCACATGTAAACGAATGCAAGGGTAAAGGAGCTATAGATTATTTTGTTAAGCCTTTTAATATGAATGAATTGGAAACACTGACAAAAAAGATGCTTTCTTTATGTAGCTATAACTGACCTTATTTTGAAGGAATATAAATATCCAGCCTGGCGCCTTCATTTTTCTTTCCGCTGGCAATAATAAACCCATGATGATTCTGGACTATTTTCTTACAGATGGCAAGGCCAATGCCTGATCCTTCGCCACCTGATTGATTACCCAGCCTTTGGAAAATTTCAAATATTTTATCTGCATATTGCGCTTCAAAACCAATCCCATTATCGGTTACTGATATTTTATAATACTGAATCCATGGATCTGCCTCCCTGCTTTTTATTTCCGCGCCTGTAACCAGTACACAGCATATTTTAATAACAGGCATACGGTCGGGGTGCCTGTACCTGATAGCGTTATTGACAAGGTTATCAAATAACTGCTTTAATTGAAATGGTATTGCCTGGATTACCGGAAGTTGCCCTACTTCAATTTCTACTCCTGACTCTTCTATAACTTCCTCATATAAAAAAAGAGTATCTTTCAGAATTTCATTGAGATCTGTTTTTTTAAAATTTTCTACAGCAGAATTGGTTTTTGAATAGGCAAGCAGCGCTTCAATCAGATCCGACATTCTTTTAACAGCACCTACAGAGCGCCTTAAATATTCGTTTGATTTTTCGTCAAGCCGGTTTGACGGGTTTTCAACAATATAATTATTGTAAAAACTGATTTTACGCAAAGGCTCTTTCATATCATGAGAAGATACATATGCAAATTGATCGAGTTCCTTATTTTGAAATTCCAATTGCCTTGTGTACTCTATCAATTTATCTTCTGACCGTTTTCGTTCTGTAAGATCACGGGTCACTTTTGAAAAGCCAACAATATCGTTTTCGGTATTGTGCAAAGCTGTGATCACAATGCTGCCCCAAAAATTACTTCCATCTTTTCTTAGTCTCCATCCTTCATGAATAGCTTTTCCTTTTTCCCTTGCTTCAGTGATCAGCTTTTCCGGAAGGCCGTTCTTCCTGTCTTCCTCGCGGTAAAAGACCTTAAAGCTTTTGCCCACAATCTCCTCCTCTTTATAGCCTTTAATCTTTTCTGCTCCCTTATTCCAATTTTGAATGATGCCGTTCTGATCCAAAAGCACAATAGCATAATCTTCCACTTCTTCGATCATTTTGTGATAACGTTCCTCGCTTTTTTTTAATTCTCCATTTTTAATCTCCAGGTCTGCAGTTCTTTCCTGTACTTTCTTTTCAAGAAAAGTGTTCAGTTGGAGCAGTTCTTTTTCGCTTTCCCGCAGGGCCAGTTCAGAACGTTTGTTTTCCGTAATATCTACCAGCATATTTACTGCGCCAATAATTTTGCCGTTTTCGTCAAAAAAAGGTTGCGGGTACGGAGCTACATTACTTAAACCTCCATCCGGGCGAACAATGATAATTTCCTCGCCTATAACAGGGCGGCCCCCTCTTAGCGTTACGGCCATCGGACTGGAATCAAAGGCAAGATCTGTTCCATCATTATTATAAATTTTATTGGAACCGCACCACAGGTCTTTACCAATTTCGGGTTCCCTGCCCCAAAGGTCTGCGGCAGCTTTATTGTAAAGCATAATACGCCCTTGGGCGTCTGTAGTGTATACCGCGGTTTGCAAACCTTCTACTAACTGGCGGTAACGAAACTCACTTTCCCTGAGGGCGAGCTCCGTATTTTTTAGTTCACTTATATCCTGGAAAATATTAATTACACCTATCGTATTTTTTTTGTCATCCAGCAATGGATCAATATTAACACAGGTATAAAATTTTGATCCATCGGGTCTTTGAAACAGCGCTTCTATATTGCGGAACGACCGCCCGGTTTCTAAAGCCATGGCCATCGGCGTTTTAGCCATAGGCACAAAAGCTCCATCCATCATCCAAACTTTATACCCGTCGAAAAATTCCAGGCTGTCATGATTGTTCCCGGGCCTGTTCCCCCATATTTTTGCCGCTACTTCATTAAAAAATGTAATTTTTCCCTCTTTATTGCAGGTGTACACGCCGGTTGGTAAACTGTTAACAAGCGCTTTATAAAGCGCCTCACTGGCTTTTAATGCATTAAAAAGTTTTTTTTCTTCGGTTATATCTATGGTAAAACATCGCGTATGCACAAATTCCCCATCATTCCACAATACATTGGAACTGATCTGTACTGTTTTCGCAGAACCATCCTTGCAACGAAGAGTGGCTTCGTAATTCTTCAGTGTTTCATTACATCTCAAACGATTCAATATATCATGGATTTTATCCGCTTCCATATGAAATTCGGAGATATGATGACCTATATATTCTTCTTCTATAAAACCCAGCAAATTCAGTTCGGCTTTATTGGCCCATTTAATTATACCCATGGCATCTACCCAATGAAGAGCAATGGGTGCATTATCCACGTAGTCCTGTAATTCGCTTGTTTTGCGGTCCGCTTTGGGGAGAACAGTAATATCCTGATCAATGATGGGTTCCTGGTTCATATATTGGGGATAATATTAAAATTAAAGAATAAATTCTGGAATTATGATATTTAATATTAATAAAAATTACATAGGTTTTCGCCTGTAATTGCGCGTAGGGGCAGGGCTAGCCACCTGCCCCTACCTGTGCAAACGAAAAAATTTACCAGTTACGCGTTTGGTTCGCAGGATATTAATAATTTAGTTTCGTAATTCCCGATCGTTTACCTGCACAAATATATCAATGACGTTTTACAGTGAGCAAATACAGAAAATTAAAAAGGAATTTTATCCAAAAGATTACCTGGCTAAACAGGTAATTGGCGCCAAACAATATATTGACAGGCAATTTGCAGATAATATCAATCTTACCGATTTGGCAGCCTGCGCATTTATGTCAAAATTCCATTTTATAAGGCTTTTCAAATTGTTATATGGCGAAACCCCGCACCAATACCTTGTCACTGTGAGGATTGAAAACGCAAAGCGCCTGCTAAATTCCGATAGATCAATTTCAGAAGTGTGCACCGCTGTGGGTTTTAATAGTCCTACTTCTTTTACGGGCCTTTTTAAAAAGATCACCGGGGTTACTCCCACCACATTTAAAAAAAAAATTAATAGAAAAGCAATTTTCAAGAGGCATAATTATAAATCAATGATGACATTTGCCCAATAAAAATAATAAATAATGAAAATAAAACTGACCAGCGTAATGGTTGACGACCAGCAGAAAGCATTAAAATTTTATACTGAAATTTTAGGCTTTATAAAAAAGAGGGACATACCAATGGGTGATCATAAATGGCTGACCGTAGTTTCAAAAGAAGAGAAGGATGGTGTGGAATTATTATTGGAACCAATGGGTTTTGCCCCCGCCAAAATTTATCAGAAAGCTCTTTTTGAAGCGGGCATTCCATTAACGCTATTTAATGTTGATGACATAGCCGGTGAATATGAAAGAATGACCGCATCCGGTGTTGTATTCAGTGTACCGCCCACGGCAATGGGACCGGTACAACTTGCTGTTTTCAATGACACCTGTGGTAATAATATTCAATTGATCCAGGTGATGTAAAAGAGTTCATATCATACATAAATAATGCTTAATAAAATAATCACTGTCTTCATTTTTAACATATAATTGAGTTAAGCGATAGGCAAGGTGTTTTATCTTTATTTAGTATGATTAAACTAACACTCATTACCCTTCTGACTTTTTGTTTTTTGCCTGCATATCCTCAACATGATTTTTTTGTTTTTAAAAAAAAGAAGGAGACCATCGCTTCATTTAGAAAAGACTCCTATATAGCTTTCCAGGGAAAAAACCGTCAATGGTTTACCGGGTATATAACAAAAATTGAGAACGATTCTTTTTATATCAAGCCTATGGTAGTTCATTATAACCTGGGGAGTAACGATACGGTGTATTATAATATTCAGCAGTTTACATTTGAGGATGTATATGCAATGCCAAAAAAGGGAATACAGGTTGACTATATCAATGGCCGTTTTCAAATTACCACTTCAGGCGGACATGTACACTGGTATTGGATAAAGAGTGGCTGGATATTCCTGGTTGGGTCGGTTGGTTACGCAACATTGAATGTTGCGAACGGCCTTATAAAAAATAATTTTTCATCCTCCGGCAGTAAATTTGGCATTGCTGCCGCTGTATTTTTGTTGGGCGGCCTATTACATTATACTTATAAACCTACGTTGCGGCTGGGCAAAAAATATTATTTACAAACCCATTAAATTTTCCAATTAGCCCAGTTTATTAAGCGCGCTCATTTGTCCATCATCTAAAAAAGCCATGTTTTCAAGAATAGTAAGATGAATATCTAAACGAAATAATTTAAGATAAGTCCGGGATTCCATTTATTTGATAAAATAAATTTATGAACCAGCCCGGCAGGCACTTACTCAATTGAACTGAGCCTAACTGACGGCTGAATAAGTAGCAGCCGTTCAACATTTCCGCCGGTTGCCTCATTTCTTTTCCAGGATAAGTTTCCAAAATTACCTTCGTATATTTATGTGGAGGACGTCATTGTACCAAGACATCACGATATTGTAAACAAAACGGATAATTAAGCTTTAGAATAATGCTTATTCTTCAAAAAGGGTCATTCCTTGGAAATATAAAACATTTACATAGCGATAAAGGAGCAACCGTTTCTGTAACAAACTACTATTGTACCGATATCGATGCAAGCAGTAAACATTATCATGAACATCCTAATTTATATTTCATATTGAATGGCAGCAGTGTTGAAAAGAAAAGAGGGTGCGAAAAAGAACTTCTTGCCGGAAGCCTGCAGTTCTATTATGCCGGAGAACAGCATCAAAATATCCGAAAAGGTTTTCCTTCTGAAAGTATCAACCTGGAAATAGAATATTCACTTCTGAGTGAAAATTCCCTCACAGAAGATAAAATTAATGATACTGTTAAGCTATTCCCCTCGGTAAAATTTGCTATTATTAAAATACTGAAGGAGTTAAAAACGAATGATGCATTATCGTCTATAACAATTAATATGTTAATACTTCAAATAATCAGCCAGTTGAAAGGGGGCAAATTTGGAAACGCTTCTCCAATTTGGATCAAACAACTCCATTCCCTGCTAAATGATTGTTGGAATGAAACAGTATCACTTAATTCACTCTCCGGGACCTTAGGTATAAGCCCTATCACAATATCCAGGTATTTCCCTTCTTATTTCAAATGCACAATGGGCGAATACATGAGAGAATTGAAAATTGATCGTGCAGTTGAGCTTATAAAAAGCACAAAATTATCCCTTACAGAAATTGCCTATACCTGTGGTTTTGCTGATCAAAGCCATTTCATACGAACATTTAAACAACAAACAGGCGTATTGCCAGGAAAATACCAAAGGTTAAATGTTAGTTAAACAAAATGTCAGGCTAATTTCATTCTATTTCTACCCTACCCTTCATTGCATTTTTGAATTTAAAAAGCAATATGAAAATAATTCTTTCGCTTCTTCTTATCAGCACTACACTGGCTAATGCTCAAATTGCAGACCTTGCGACTCATAATATTGTAAAGGACTCCCTCATTACAAAATTAAATCGCAATGATTATAAGGCTGTTTATTCCATGGCTGATTCGGGTTTCAAAGCAGGCTTCTCAGAAAATGATATCATTAATTTTTTAGAAAATATTCGGTCATTAGGCAAAATTTCATCGAGTACATTACTAAATGATGGTATAGAGTCAAAGGAATACAGGCTATTCTTTGCCAAAAAGTCTTTACAACTTACACTTGGGGTAAACAATCCAAAAACTTTTCAAAGCTTTGGTTTAAGCTTTTATAAACTTCCGGTGGTAAACACAAGAATAAAATTTGCATCAGATAACCCACTTAAAACGCCATTGGATAGCATTGTTCAAAGGGCGGTTGCCACCTACATGAGTAATAAAAATGTAGCTGGTATTTCTGTAGGTGTATTAAAAGATGGAAAAATGTACAGCTATAATTTTGGAGAAGTGAAAAAAGGTAGTGGACAGATAGCAAATAATAATACACTATACGAAATAGGCTCTATAACAAAAACCTTTACGGGAATATTATTGGCAAATGCTGTAATTGAAGGAAAAGTAAAGCTAAATGATGATATACGAAAGTATTTAGATGGAGGCTATCCTAATTTAGAATTTGGCGGGCAACCTATTCAATTGGTTCATCTAAGTAACCATACGTCAAGACTTCCATCGCAACCCAATATTTATAATATGCAAGTAAGTCCGTTTGACCCTTCTATAAAATTTGATGCTAAAATGCTGAAAGATATTTTACATCATATTTCGTTAGACACCCTTCCCGGCACCAAAGTAGAATATTCAAATTTCGCCGTTGGCTTACTAGGAAGTATCCTGGAGAAAGTTTATGGCATGAGCTATGAACAAATTTTAAAGACCTTTATTTTGGAGCCTTATAAGATGAGTAAAACAAAAATTACTTTTTCAAAACCTGACTTTACCTACTATGCACAAGGTTATGATGTAGAAGGCTCCCTAACTTCTTACTGGCGCAACAAGTTAGCAGAACCTGCAGGTGGTATCCGTTCAACAGTTCATGATATGCTTTTATACATGAAGGAGCAACTGAATAAAAAGAATACTGCAGCGTCGTTATCGCATCAACTCAGTTTTGGCACCACAAAAAATGGTAAAGGTTTAAACTGGGGTATCGGGACTACTAAAACCGGCAATCATCTGCGTTGGTCACATGATGGCGGGACAGATGGTTTTACTTCTCTTTGCCTAATTTATCCTGAACTTAATGCCGGTATTATTTTATTGACAAACAATGGAGACCATGACAATGGTTCTTTCTATGAAATAGGTAAGGCCATTTATAATAGTTGGCTACCTTAAAAACAAATAACTGCTGATTATAAGAGAAAACAACGAACGCACAACATGCTGTTATACTAAATCAATGCTCATAACTAAATGAAACTTGCTAATTCCTGGTATGACTTCAAACAGGCAAATTGATATTGAAATCGATAAGCTAACCCGCTCAATTGAAAATACCATTACAGGAGACAGTTTTAGGACTGACATATTACCAGTATCTGCAAAAGATCTGAAACAACTAAAAAAAATGGGTGGCTTTTTAATTGCACTGCGGAAGCAAGGAACTAAAGCAAAATAGTTTATAAACTTATAATTATAGAGAATCCGAATGTTATCCAGGGGCTTTTAAGTTTGCAAAACAAAAATGATCATATTTTTATGCGTCTGATTGAAAGTAACAAGTTTAACCGCAGTGCAAAAAAAAGGATTATTAGGAGTTCCGGTAACCTGGTGGCTTTTGCCTGAAAGTTGCCGTTTGTCAAGGGATTTGAACGATATCTTTCTTTTGAGAGTAAGACGAAACTCATTGAGCATTTTCGGCTTACATCAGGAGCGGAGCTTTTATTTGGTAATATTATGGCTACTGACACAAAGGCTGCAACTAAATTTGCTGACCAATATTTACCGAAAAAACAGTAAATTTGATACCTGGTTAAAGAAGCAAAAAATATGATTTTTTCACTACGGGAAAACGATCTTCCAACCAGGATTTTGAATGCATTAGTGAGTGGATTCGTAAAATAGAGAAAGTCAGGACAAGTAGAAAACCAGAGCAAGAAGAAAGCACCTCGCCCAACATGCATGCTAAAATTTAGAGCTGGACGTTAAAATATCTACTGCAAATCTCTTTCAGCTTTGGTTCGGGCTGAACGGTTTCAATCAGCTTTCTATCGTTAACTTAAACTTCCTATTTTCAATTTAGCTTTCGTTCCGCAGTACCAGCATCCAATTTCCTAACCTTCGGCAATGCAGAACGTGTTGGTGTGCTATAGGTGAGAACAGAGCCTTACATAATAAAAATATACCAGTCAACAATACATTAATAATGGCTGATTAAACCACCCTATGGCATTTATAAGAATCAATTCAAAATGAACGAAGACCTAATATTCTATTACAAGCAGAGGGCGAAAGAATATGAAAATATTTACCTGAAGCCAGAACGCCAGGACGATTTAAAAACCGCTACAACTATTTTGCAGGAAACTTTTATCAAAAAAGATATCTTCGAAATCGGTTGCGGAACCGGCTACTGGACAGAGAAAATTGGAAAAACAGCAAGTTCAATTCTTGCAACCGACATCAATGAAACTGTTGTAGAAATCGCCAGGAAAAAGGATTATAAAAATGCAGCAGTAACATTCGGGATCGCTGACTTTTACAGTTATGAGGAAACTAAAAAGTATGAGGGTTTATTCGGAGGCTTTATTTGGAGTCACATACCGGTTCAGCACCTTTATAAATTTTTATTTAAAATAAGTAAGTTTGTTTTGCCGGGTGGCACAGTTGTTTTTATGGATTATAATTACGAGGAAGGAAGTAATCGGCCAATTACA
>JBDTVX010000131.1:0-13362 GCA_040007015.1 Ferruginibacter sp.
CCATTTTTTTTCGAACTTTGTTCAATTCATAAAGATGAGATTGAAGCGCAGGTAACCGTAGTATCTGCGAATATGCCTGTTTAAGGAGCTGAAGTTAATTTGGCAATTAAATAGTTTAATAAAATCCTGAAGTACAGCGGCTCTCTTTGGAGAGATCGTAAGTGTATCTTATTTAATAATTCCTGTAATAAATAACTCACCGCTAACCAAAATCATCATGAAAAAAAACAGGCCCCCTTCAGCAAATAAAAAAATAAGCCGTGGAACATTTATACGGAATACGCTGGTAACCACGGCAGGATTCTATATTGTGCCCCGTCATGTATTGGGCGGCAGAGGATATGTTGCCCCAAGTGATAAATTGTATATCGCGGCAATAGGTTGCGGAGGAGAAGGAGAAAATGACATTCATCATTATGCTACGGCTCCGAAAAAAAATGCAGTGGCATCTTTTCTTTGCGATGTGGATGATCGCATGGCGGCGCCCCGGCGGAAAGAGTTTCCCCAGGCACGGTTTTATTATGATTGGCGCGAGTTGTTCGAAAAAGAGCATAAAAAATTCGACGCCGTTTCAGTCGCAATTCCCGATCACAACCATGCTATCGTAGCTTTAAGTGCCATGAAGATGGGCAAACATATATACCTTCAAAAGCCACTCACACATGATATCTATGAGGCCCGCATATTGACCAGGGCCGCAGAAAAATATAAAGTCGTTACACAAATGGGCGACCAGGGCGCTTCGTGTGATGGGATGCGAACATTAAGGGAGTGGTTCGAAGCGGGACTGATTGGCGATATTGAGGAAGTTTACAACTGGACCAACCGCCCGGTGTGGCCCCAGGGCATTCCATGGCCCGACCGGCATCCACCGGTTCCTAAAGAGCTGAAATGGGATCTTTGGTTAGGCACCGCTGAACAAACTGATTATATTGATAATCTTGTTCCGTTCAACTGGCGTGGTTGGTGGAGATTTGGCACAGGTGCCCTGGGTGATATGGCCTGTCACATCATTGGACCCGCATTCAAGTTATTAGAGCTGGGATATCCAACTGAAGTTACCTGTAGCGCCACCACTGTTTATTCCGGCATTTTTAAGGAAGCAGATTTCCCGGAAAGTATTCCGCCGTCCAGTAAACTTCGATACAAATTCATATTAAAAGATGGCCGCGAACTAAAGCTCTGGTGGATGGACGGTGGCATTGTACCCGACCGTCCTGATGAATTGGATCCTGGTATGAATTTGAATGAGGCCCTTGCAGATACACCGGAATTAAATGATTACGAGGGAGGCACTTTATTTATCGGCACAAAAGGCAAGGTCTCCTGCGGCTGGGGTGGTTTCAGTCCGAGGCTGCTGCCACTTTCAAAAAACAAGGATATAAATATTTCTGCAAAATATGCACGCGTAGAAGGCGGCATGGACGGACATTGGTGGCAATGGGTAGACGCCTGTATTGCAGGATATGGAAACGCAGAAGTTGATTCGCCGTTTGAAGGATATGCCGGGCCACTTACTGAAACTGTCCTGATGGGAAACCTCTTATTACGGAGTTTTAATCTTCGTCAGAAGGTGAAAAAGAACGATCCGGTTTATGGCAACATGGAAGTGTTCGAAACTCCGGGGCGATATATTGCCTACAAGTGGGATGGAGAAAATATGCGCATCACTAATTTTGAACCCGCTAATCAATTCGTAAAGAGAACCTATAGAAATGGCTGGGGTGAATTGAAGTTATAAGGTACTCACCAGGAGAGAAAATTTTTATACCGGCGTTTTTGTCAGCATTCAAATCAAAATACTATTTAGCCAAACAAAATTTGAATCGTTATCTTATTTATTGATCCCTACGCGTTTATTGCTTGAATATCTTTTACAAAGGATTTATTAAAGTCGGTATGGGTTGCAAAGAATATGGAATCGCAGGTGGCAAATTACCGGGAACGGCACTGCTTTTTTTGGTACCTGACCAATATCGCGTTATCCATATCATAATCTTTATTTTTAATCTTACTGCTTTTAACCGCGTAAATGCCCTGCAAATAGTTTTCTAAGATCCCCATCTGCGTATTAGAAAATTTAGTTTCAATATAACTTCGAATCGAAGTGGCAGGCGGGCATTTAAATAAACTATCAAAGCTATAGGAACCGTTCCAGCTTGTTTGCCCGTTTTCATTGAATGCATTATAATATGTAACAAAATTCATCAGTTTAAAACTTTGTGCCGGATCATACGTGATAATCTTTATCGCCGGATTATTTAAATGATCGGGAGCTATAGACGGAATAGAAAGAAGAAAGGTCGAAAATTTATTACAGCGGTCAGTTAATATTTTAATGCCGTCCAGGTGGGTATGACTACTTAAAATTCCTATTATCCTGTTTTGATATTCGGCCGTTAAATCTAAAAAGGCATCCTGGATGGTAGTCGTATCATCGTAATTTAAACCTGCATCCCAGAAATCTTTTCCTTTACTTTTTAAATAAGAATCTTTCCCTGGCGGAACATGCATCACAATTAAGGCAAATTCATCCAGCGAATCTAGTTTGCGCAATTGATCTTTGAGCCAGCTTATTTCGTTCCTGGAATCAGCTGCTGCAATACCAGTATAAGATTGATCATTTACAAAAATGACTGAATTTAAAACGATCAGCCTCAACTTGCTTTTTTTACCCAATGGGTAAGCGGCGTAGCAACCAAGCCTTAATTGAGAACTGTCTGCAATGGCAGGATCCCTATCAGCAGGCAGAACACGGCTATTTATCATCGGCCACTGATCTTGCCCGGCAGGGTCATTGCTAAATGGAGTTTTTCCCTGAACGGTAAAAGCGTCATAATTACCGCCCCATGAATCATTATTTCCCGGAACATACAAAAGGGGGATTTTTGCAGCCTCAGCCAATGCTCTCATTGATGTAAGAATAAATCCTGTATTAGCCCTTGCGCTTATTAATTGCGAATCGATGGCTTTCTTCGCATGCCAGGGAAGATCCCCCAAAAGAATAATAAACTTTGGCTGATGAATTTCTATTAAACGGTTAATTTTTTGAACAGCTGATTGCCAAAGATCAAGGCCCGTTTCGGATCCATATTTTGTTTGAGAAATCGTTGTATCAATATGAGTGTCGGATATCGTAAGAAAGCAGGGAAAATCTTTTTTATTATTGGGAATTGTAGCTACTTCAATTTTTTTATTGTGATTGCCATATAAAAAATTCTGATGAAAGGCGACACTCAGTAATAGTAGGGCTGGTATTACAAAAGTCTTCAGCAATGGGGCCTTGTGCATAGGAATAATGATTAGATTGATATGAATTATAACCAGTTTAGAAAGATTTTTTCTGTAGATTTTTTATTCAACAGATTGCCCGGAACTATCATGATCGTTATTAGATGCAGGGTTCACGGAACATGGACAGCAGCCAGGAACGCTACAGCACCGATCGCCCGTTGTAATTATTTTTTTAGTGAATCATACACGGATTCTATAAAACCTTTGCGATCAAATGATTTAAATTCTTTGATGGGATCCATATCAATGATCTGGCTGATCGTCTTTCCTTCTTTCATCGCTTTTAAAATTCTGTCCCGTACGGTCACCAGCATATTTTTATAATCCAGCAGGTCTTTTTTATTAGCCAGTCGGTTATCAACAATGGAAAAAGTGCTTGAAAATACTCCATGGCCGGGAATGATTTTCGAACTGTCATTCACCAGGGTTAAAAGCTGATCAATACCTTTTATCATACCTTCAATGTTTCCACCATGGGGTTGATCAATATAGGGCAAGCCATACCTTACAAATACATCCCCGGTATGAAAAACATTGGATTCCCTGAAGTATATAATTGCATCGCCGTCAGTATGTGCATTTTTTACATGGAAAACCTCCACCGTTTCATCATTCAGATGCAGTGTAACTGACTCAGTAAAAGTTACCTTGGGCAATGCATCATAAGGAGCTGCCTTTCGCAGGGTATCGAGGCCAGCCATAAACTGGTCGCTCGTCATGCGGATCCTGCTGTTTTCCTGTGCTACAATAATGGCCCCTTCTCCGCCAAATATTTCATTGCCCCCGGAATGGTCTCCATGAAAATGTGTATTGATGACAAACCGAACCGGTTTATCGCTAAGCACCTTCAACGCCATTTTTATTTTCTCCGATAATGGCGCAAACTGGTCATCGATCATCACGATCCCATCCTTTCCAACCAGTACGCCGATATTTCCTCCATCACCTTCCAGCATAAATATTTTCTCCGTTATTTTGATAGTTTTTATTTGAGTGGAATCAAAATTTTGCGCAAGTGTTTGTTGCAGGGAAGCAACAAATATTATAGTATAGCAAAAGGCAGGAAAGCTGCATTTCATATCATATTTTTTTTAAGTATTAAAGTTAATATTAATAATTTCCACCAGCAATTATTTCGGCTGTTGCAAGCCAGCCGCTCCTGAATTTGTTAGGAGGATCCAATAAGAATATTGAAACACTGATATCTCAAATATTCTTTATAGTTTATGAAATGTTTGAGAATGAAAATAGAACACATTGTATATTGCATTTTATTAAAAGGCTCTTTCCCTGGGAATATATACCAGCTTTCTGAATTTCATGTTGACCCAAATATTATTTAATTAAACGACTTTGAAAACAGGTAAATGAAAGTGTCAACGGGCAGAATTATCATCCTTAAAAAAATACAAGGTTTATGCTGGAACTAAGACCAATATGCGAAAATTGCGGCAGGAAGCTTCCCAACGAAAGTACAGAAGCCATGATCTGTACTTTCGAATGCACTTTCTGTACCGGTTGCGTAAATAATGTGCTGCGCAATGTTTGTCCGAATTGTGGTGGCGGATTTGAAAAACGGCCAAACAGGCCAACGGAAAAACTGGCTAAATATCCGCTTGCGGAAAGTGAATATTTAAAACCGGTTGACCTAAAGTCTTTCACTGATTTATTAATGCGAAACAAGGATATTAAACCTAATGAAAGATAATATAGTTTAGATTTTTTATCGGTTATTGCTTAAATGCTCATCTTCGGTGGTATCGCCTGCTTCAATCAATAGGTACTAATTACGAGTTTGTAATGCATAAAAAATTGTACCGTGGCAGATCAAAATATCTAATCCCCCCAAACGTCTTCTAAAGAATATATCGCAGACCTAAATTCAGCAAATGATCACTTTTCTCTTATTAATTATTCTTATAACCCTCGGCACCTGGCTTTTCATGCAACAACCGCAATTTGGCAAATTGCCTTCCGGCGAGAGATCGGAGCGCATTAAAAAATCACCTAATTATAAAGACGGCCAGTTTCAGAATATACATTTTACCCCGGATCTTACAGAAGGAGTAAGCATGTATACTGTGTTGAGGAAATTCTTTTTTGGGAAAAGCAAACATCGCAAACCACCCGGTATTTTGCCTTCAAAGAAGACGGATTTGCTGAATTTAGATATCAACCAAAACAGCCTGGTGTGGTTTGGGCATTCCTCTTATTTTATACAGGTTGATGGAAAGAATATATTGGTTGATCCCGTTTTTAGCGGTGCCGCATCCCCCCTGTCATTTACTACAAAGAGCTTCCCGGGTACTGATATTTATTCAACAGATGATCTACCGGAGATAGATTATTTATTCTTATCTCATGATCATTGGGATCATTTAGATTACAAAACGGTAGTGAAGCTTAAACCCAAAGTTAAGCTGGTGATCACAGGTTTGGGTACCGCAGCTCATTTGGAACATTGGGGCTATGATAAAAATAAAATAATCGAAAAAGACTGGAATGAAGAAATTATTTTAGGTAATGGATTCATTGTGCACACCACACCTGCAAGGCATTTTTCAGGACGCACGTTAAAAAGAAACCGATCTATATGGATGTCATTCGTTTTGCAAACTCCCAGGATGAAAATATTTTTAGGTGGCGATAGTGGCTATGATACCCACTTTGCAGAGATCGGCAATAAATACGGCCCCTTTGACCTGGCCATTTTAGAATGCGGGCAGTACAATGCCTATTGGAAATATATCCACATGATGCCGGAAGAAACGGTGCAGGCAGGGATCGATCTTAAAGCAAAAAAAATTTTACCCGTACACTGGGGCAAATTCTCGCTATCATTACATGACTGGGATGAACCTATTAAAAGAATTACTATTGAAGCCGCCAAAAAAAACATGCCATTGCTTCATCCGGTGATCGGGGAAAAAGTAGACCTTGACAATCAAACGCCGTAGGGGCAGGGTTCACCCCTGCCCAGTTCAACCTGCCCAGTGCCTTCAGCAATATAAGTTTCCCTTAAACATAAAATGTATGGCCAATAAAACCATCATTCTGAAAAAATCTACCGGTAAATTATGCCTGTAAAATTAAAATTCGGAAACAGCTTTGGAACTGAAGTTGATAAACAATAACTTTAACTTTTGAATCACCGGGCGCAATGCTTTAAAAAATATTGCTGAAGAGCAGGCGCCCAAGTTTTTATATTAACCTTTAGTAAACATTCCGCTATATGAATATTTGCCAGTATCCATTTGCAAAAATGCTCCTTGTATTTTTGGGTTTTATCGTTTTAGCAAGCTCCTGTAGCCAGCCAGGATCGGCCACAAAAGCATTGGATCCAAAAATTGAAAAGCTTAAGTTACCGCCTGGTTTCCAGGCTGAACATTTATATAGCCCGGGCGAAAACGAACAAGGCTCCTGGGTTGCAATGACCTTTGATGATAAAGGCAGGATGATCGCCTGTGATCAATTCGGGTATTTATATCGCATCACTATTCCTCCCATCGGCTCGGATACTGCTACCTCAAAAGTAAAAGTAGAAAAACTTGAGATTAAAATCAGCGGCGATACTGCTAAGATGAAGATCGGCTTTGCACATGGTCTGCTATATGCATTTAATAGTTTGTACGTGATGGTGAATGACGAAGGTGATACCACACTGACCCGGAGGAGCGGACTGTATCGTGTGCAGGATACAGACAATGATGATCAATACGACAAAATTACCTTAATCAAAAGGCTGGAGGGTGAGGGCGAGCACGGCCCTCATACGGCGATATTATCCCCGGATAAAAAATCGCTGTATGTGATAGCGGGAAATTTTACAAAGATCCCGAAAATGGATGTTTATAAATCAGGCGCCGATCGTGTGATAGACAATCTTTTGCCACTGATAAGAGATCCGAACGGGCACGATAATACAGTTAATACACATGGCGGATGGATTGCCCATACCGATTCAGCAGGAAGCAAATGGGAATTAATAAGCTCCGGGTTTCGCAATCCATTTGACCTTGCTTTCAATGATGCCGGTGATTTGTTTACCTATGATTCGGATATGGAATGGGACCTGGGGCTTCCCTGGTACCGGCCCACCCGCATCTGCCATGTAACAAGCGGGAGCGAATTTGGATGGCGTCCCGGTACGGATAAATGGTCGCCCTCCAATGCCGATGGCCTGCCCCCTGTAATAAATGTAGGGCAAGGTTCGCCTACCAGTTTTTTTAGCGGGCACAATGCACGTTTCCCGGAGAAGTACCGTAAGTCTTTATTTGCATTTGACTGGAGTTTCGGGATTATCTATGCCATTCATTTGGAAGCTGATGGAGCTTCTTATAAAGCGAATGGAGAAGAATTTGTTTCCGGTTCACCCCTGCCATTAACCGATGGCCTTATTGGTCCCGATGGAGCGCTCTATTTCCTCACCGGCGGACGCAGGATTGAGTCGGATCTTTACCGCGTTTATTATGGCGACAATTCAGCGAATACAGAAAAAATGCCTGAGGTGGTGCTCAATGAAGAACAAAAGATCCGTAGAAAACTGGAAGAATATCATGGGCAACCTAAAGCCGGCGCTGTTGATTTTGCATGGCCCTATTTAAAACATACTGATAGATTTATACGTTTCGCTGCGCGAATCGCTGTAGAGAGTCAGCCGGTAAACCAATGGCAGGAAAGGGCATTAAATGAGAAGGACCCGGTGACTTTAACACAGGCTATTATTGCGCTGGCCCGGAGAGGTGGAGCTGGTTTGAGTGGGCCGGCACTAAAATCATTAATGACTGTTAATTATACCGGGCTCTCTGAATCACAGCAACAGGATTTGGGGCGTGCCTTTGAATTGGTATTGTCCCGCATGGGGCTACCCGGTGCAGATATAAAAGCGCAGGTTGCAGCATATCTTAGCCCTCAATTCCCTGCCAAAACCAATGAATTAAACCGCCAGCTGAGCAAGGTCCTGCTTTATATTGATGCACCTCAGGCAGTGGAAAAAACCATTGCTTTGCTACCCCTGGCCAAAGATGATTCATTGCAGAATACGATCACCCAATCATCCGATCTTATTCTTCGAAACCCGCAATACGGAATGGATATTGCGAGCACGCTTTCCAATGTGCCGCCTGGCCAGCAAACATTTTATGCTACTGCGCTAAGCCAGTCTAAAGCCGGATGGACGCCTGATTTACAGGAAAAATATTTCAAGTGGTTTTATAGCGCTTTCAAATATAAAGGAGGGCACAGTTTTGTGGGCTTTATAGATCTAGCCCGTAAAAATGCCCTGGCAAATGTTGCTAAGGACCGCTTCGCATATTTCAATACCATTTCCGGCGATTCTTTGGTTGGAAAGTCAGGAATCTATTTGGCTAATACGGTTCAACAGCCAAAGGGGCCCGGAAGAGACTGGACAATGAAGGAAGCCTTACCGATAGCAGACAGTGGTATTACGAACCGGAATTTTGAACAGGGGAAAGCAATGTTCGCGGCTTCGCTTTGTATTTCCTGTCATATGATGAACGGAGAAGGTGGCGTGGCCGGTCCGGATCTAACCCAATTGGGAACACGCTTCTCATACAAAGACATGCTTGAGTCGATCATTGAGCCCAGTAAAACAATTTCGGATCAGTATGGCGCTACTGTTTTTTATCTTAAAGAAGGCGGTTCTGTGTTGGGCAGGCTGATCAGCCAGGACAATGATAAATATGTCATTTCCCAAAATCCATTTGCACCGCTTACTACAAGGGAAATTTTAAAGAAAGATATTGCACGCACGAGGGTTTCAGAAATTTCTCCCATGCTTCCGGGCATGATCAACAGGTTAAATGCAGAAGAATTAAAGGACCTGCTGTTCTATCTTAAATCCGGGGGTAAAAAGCCATAGATAAATATGCCATGAATGCACAAATTAGCACGAATAAAAAGAAGAAAAACAATTTTTTATTTAAAAACTTGTGGGTATTCGCGGTAATGAAATAGCGGTAAACGATGATATTATTTTTATAAATTCGAAGCTCATTAGCTATTTTTTTTGGGATTAATTGGTTCAGATGTAGGGGAAGTACTTATAACATTGGGTATATGCATCATGGTTCGATTTAAACCAGTAGCTACTTAAGTCAAAGATCCCGAAGCATTTCGGGGCTGTATCTTTTGGTTCTTTCATCCCGATACCAATCGGGATGAAAAAACCAAAACCAGCAGCGTTGCAGTTACCAGCCCCGTTGGCTGAGGAGGCGAAAGTTGTGAAAATAAAAAAACTTCCGTAACTGGAAAGCATATGCGAAAATTCTATTCATTTTTTAACCCTGGATTTATTAATTAAATTAATAACTTGATATTAAAAGGAAAACATTTTGACACATCATCCCTGGCAAGATAAAATATCAAATCCTGCACAACTCGGCGGCATTGAAACCGCGGTAATAGATAATGGCCTGGGTCGGGGAACACGCATAGCATGGATCAACACTGGTTCGGGACTTCGATACAAGGTGGTCATTGACCGGGCAATGGATATAGCAGATGCCTTTTATAACCAGCACAGCCTGGTATGGCTGAGCCATTCGGGTATAACGGCGCATGAACGTTTTTCAAACAGGGGCATAGACTGGCTAAGGACATTTGGCGGAGGGTTATTGACCACTTGTGGCCTTACACATGTTGGCGGACCCGAAAGCGACGCGAATGGAGAACGGGGCCTTCACGATCAAATAAGTAACCTGCCAGCTGAACTGGAATCAATTATTCAGCCCGACCCGCTATCCGGTAAAATGGATATGAGCATTGCAGGGAAAATAAAGCAAACACAGGCGCTTGGCCCCAGCCTGGAATTAAAGCGAACAATCTCCGCAACACTTGGCGAAGCGAGGATACGGATCCATGATGAAGTTGTTAATCTTGGGAATATGCCGGCACCCCACATGCTGCTCTATCATTGCAATTTTGGCTGGCCTCTTGTGGATGAAGGAACCCGTTTACTGTGGTGCGGCGATTGGAGTCCGCGTGATGGTGGCATAAGTGACAAAATTTTCAGGGAAGGGAACGACTTTCGTAAATGCCCCCCGGTAATGGAAGAGCATAGTGGTGGCGGCGAAGCAGCGGCTTTTATTAATGTAATTCCTGGCGCTGATGGTAACTGTACCTGTGGGCTCTACAACTCCCGGATTGGCATTGCACTGGCGCTTAAATTTCAAAAAGAACAATTGCCCTGGTTAACAAACTGGCAGCATTGGGGTAAAGATGAATATGTTACCGCCCTTGAACCCGGCACACATCCACCCATCGGCCAGGCCAGGGCAAGGGAACAGCAGGAATTGATTTTTCTGAAACCGGGAGAAACCAGGGCATACGATCTTGAAATTGAAGTGATAAACCAGGAAGAAAAAATCAACGGGTTTATAAAAAATACAATCCAGGTAAGTTATTAAAAATCAAATTTCATGGAAAAAGCAGAAAAAACAACGATTGCAAAAAAAGCATTGGAACAGGGGCAGGGAGTTTTACGTTTAGCTCCTACCTGGGTACCACGATCATTTTGTGTGCCGGGACGAAGAATTAAATTGCACCCCGATGATTATTATGTGCTGGGCGGCCAGCGCGGCGGTATCGATGAACGCTGGCTGTCTTCAACAACTCCCGCAAAAAATGGCCCTTTAACAGGAGAAAATGAGGGGTTAAGCGGGGTGGTTTTTGACGATGGAACAACCTCCGACCAAATATTATTAAAAGATGCGATCGACGAGTTGAAAGGCGAACTGATTGGGGAAAGATTGTGGAACGAATATCAAAGCTGGCCAATGTATTCCAAATTTTTTGATAATATGGGGCCGCTTCCGCACCATATTCATCACAATGACGAACATGCTGCTTTAATTGGTCAAAAGGGTAAACCGGAGGCTTATTACTTCCCCCCGCAGCTAAATAATCATGGCGGTGATTTCCCATTTACCTTTTTCGGGATTGCACCCGGTACCACCAAAGAAGAGATACGGGAATGCCTTGTAAATTTCACCAAAGGTGATAATAAGATAACCAATTATTCGCAGGCCTTTCGGCTGGAACCGGGTACGGGATGGGATGTTCCCCCCGGAATGCTTCATGCCCCGGGTAGTCTTTGTACCTATGAACCACAAAAAGCATCGGATGTGTTTGCCATGTACCAGTCGTTGGTAAATGAGGCGATTATTCCTGAAGAATTGCTATGGAACGGCACACCGCCAAACAGGATGGGGGATTTTGATCAATTGATGGAAGTGATCGATTGGGACCTCAATACCAATCCAGATATACTGGAGACCCGTTTTATGAAACCTAAGCCGGTACTGCCGGCGGAGGATATGGAGGCGGCCGGATATATAGAAAATTGGGTTTGTTACAGGTCGGATGCTTTCAGTGCAAAGGAATTGACTATTTTTCCCGGGAAAACAATTACCATAAAAGACAATGCCGCATACGGATTGATAATGATGCAGGGGCATGGTAAACTGGGCGTTTGGGATGTTGAAACACCCGCTTTGATCCGTTATGGACAGTTGACAAATGATGAGTTCTTTGTAAGTGAAAAAGCCGCCATGGAAGGTGTCAGGATTAGCAATGCGTCCAAAACCGATCCGATAGTGATGTTGAAACATTTTGGTCCGGGTAACCCCGATCTAAACCTCACTCCCCCGCCCCTCTCCAAAGGACAAAGGGGGGCCTGACTCTAATGACTAAGTGGCTCTTTGCTTTTCCAAAAAAAGTGCATTATTTTTATAACTCCTATCGTATTGCAGGAATGACTTGTTTGATTAAAAAATATATTATTCATGGCTTCATTCTTCTTACTTGTTTGTAGCTTCCTAAATTTAACCTAACGATATGCCTGATAATAACTTTCCCAAAATTCACAATGCTACCTGGCCCGGTATAGTAGGAAAAGGTTCCGGCTCAGAGCCGCCCATTTCATTTGATGAAATGCTTGCAATGACTGCAGCCGCCGAAGTAGACGGTATCAAGTTTGATGGAGTCGACCTGGGCCTTTTAGACCCGCATATTAGTATTGACAGTACGGATGACGATATCAAAAAACTGGCTGAGAAAGTTGGATCTTACCACCTTAAAATTGGCAGTCTTGTAGCACCTATTTGGGGTGGACCTGCCATGGGTAGTAAAGAGGAGCGGGCGCAATTTGTAGAAATGGTTCGCAAATCCTGCAGGTTCGGGCAAAAATTAAGAGAGCTAGGTATACGGCCCCATGGCGTAATACGCATAGATTCTGCCAGTTCTCCTCAAAACTGGGCGCTCGACCCGGTCAACAATACAAAACTGATCGCTCAAACTTTTCGGGAAGCCTGTGATGTGGCGGCAGAATACGGCGAAAAACTTGCTGCAGAAGGTGAGATCTGCTGGGGCGGCATGCATAGCTGGAAGACAATGATCGCAACACTGGAAGCGGTTGACCGGCCTAACATTGGTTTCCAGGCCGATATGGCACATACCTTATTGTACCTGCTGGGATACAATCGCCCCGAAGACCGGATCCTTCCGGAAGACTTTGATTGGAGCGACAGGGAGATATTGACCCATGGCCTCAGGATCATCTCGAATGCCCTTCGGCCTTATACAATAGATTTCCATGTTGCTCAGAATGACGGAACAGTATTTGGCTCAGGTTCGCACGACAAAACCGGGCGGCATTGCCTTCCAACCGATCCAAATGGAAAGCTCGATATTGCCATTGATGCCGGTTACTGGATGAGGGATGAAAACGGGGCGCTTACCAAAACGTTTAAACATATTTGCTGGGATGGATGCATGTTCCCTAACGAGGTGCTGATGCATCAGCAGACATGGAATGATATCCTGACCACCATGATAAAAGTGCGGCGCTTGCACGGGTGGTATGAAGCGGATTAAGGAAACAATTTAATAATAAAATAGTGTATTGGATTTGATAAACAGTTCGTAAAGGCCATGCCCCACAACGTTTGGGTCCATGAATTATGGTTTGCTTTTAAATCAGTAACTGCATAAGCCGCATCCCTGCCTGATTGCATTCGGCAGACAGCCTGCCTGATTGCCTCAGGCAGA
>JBDTVX010000132.1:0-13333 GCA_040007015.1 Ferruginibacter sp.
ACATGCGGTGTTTTCCCGATCGTTTCTAAAATGTTATTTGCTTTCATTTTGGTGTTTTTTATTAGCTTAAATTGTTGCGTCGTTTAACTTCGCTGTTGTAAAGAGGTGACACCTTTATTTAAAGGTGTCACCTCTTTACAACAGTTATATCACAAAATTCAATACATCCGGCAAAGGATTTTTATCGCGTACAGTTACCTCACTTTTATGATATACAATTGAATCAGGCAGCACACTGCCGGTGAGCCATACATTACCACCGATCACACTATCATGACCAATCACCGTGTCGCCGCCCAGTATGGTGGCCCCCGAATAAATGATCACATTATCCTCTATGGTCGGATGTCTTTTTGTATTTGCTATTACTTTGTTTACGCTCAGGGCGCCAAGTGTAACCCCCTGGTATATTTTTACCTGTTTACCGATCAGGCTTGTTTCACCAATTACGATACCTGTACCATGGTCGATAAAAAATGACGGCCCTATTTCCGCACCGGGATGAATATCAATACCGGTTTTGCTATGCGCGTATTCAGCAAAAAGACGGGGTAAAATCTTTACGCCCTGCTTCCACAACTGGTGAGAAAAACGGTACACCGCTGTTGCATAAAAACCAGGATAAGCCACCAGCACTTCTTCAAGAGACTCTGCAGCAGGATCAAATTTTAATATTTCGGCAGCATCTTTTTGCAAAGCATCATAAATATCAGACACCTCATGAAAAAAATGATCAGTTATTTCCTGTGTTCTTTCGCCATCAGCCACCACATCGTACACCAGGGCGGATAAATTGCTCTTGTACGATTCAAACTCTTTCAACATCTCGAATTCGGAACGCTTTTTTTGTTTGCCGGGTATGAATAAAAACTCAAAAAAACCATCAATAAACTCCCTGGCCATTTCCTTATCCGGAAATGAATTTGATGATTGCAGGTGATGCGCATGCAGGCTTTTTATAAAGTTCGTCGAGCTCAAGTTGTTTACTGTTTACTGTTTTTTAAAAGCGAAAGGAATTGGTTAATCCTGTTTCCTGTTTGGTTTTGGTTATTAATTAATGGTTTAAATTAACTCTTCGGTTATAAAAAAAATACTATCCACCCTTAAAAAATCCTCAACGGTAAACCCAAGCCTTAGACCTTCTTACTGTATCATACAAGCTCCTACCGTTACATTGCTTGTTTCATCAATTAAAATCGCTCCGCCGTTTGCCCTTAATTTTTTATAGGAATCAAAGGGTACGGGTGTTGCTGTTTTTATTTTTACTTTAATGATATCATTCAGTTGCGCCTGTTCCGGGGCGGGTTCTTTCAGCAAAGAGTTTACGTCCAGTTTGTATTCGATCTCTTTTACCACTGCTTTTACTATGCGGCTGTTTATCTGCAGCAGATATTTATTTCCGGGTTTTAATGGTTTATTACCCATCCAGCATACCAATACATCCAGCTCATTTTCAACATTGGGAAGACTATCATTTTTTACGATCAGGTCTCCCCTGCTGATGTCAATATCATCCTGCAAATGTAATACTACGCTTTGCGGTGCAAATGCCTCCTCTACCTTTTTGCCGCCGATCTCTATTGCGTCGATCGTGCTTTCTAACCCCGACGGCTGTACGCTGATCCTGTCGCCTTTTTTATAGATGCCGCTAATTACTTTTCCTGCATAGCCACGGTAATCATGCAATTCTTCTGTTTGCGGGCGTATCACATATTGTACCGGGAACCTTGCATTGGTATAATTAATATCATTCGCTACTTCCACATTTTCTAAAATGTGCAACAGCGATTCGCCTTCATACCAGGGGAAATTTGGAGATTTTTCTACAATATTATCACCGTTGATAGCGCTGATGGGGATATAGGTAATATCTTTTAAACCCAATGTAGCGGCTACTGCCGAATAGTCGATCACAATATTATTATATACATCCTGCGCATTGTTTACAAGATCCATTTTATTGATGGCCACAATCACATGGGGCATATTTAATAAAGACGCAATGATAGAATGACGCCTTGTTTGCTCGGATACCCCGTTTCGTGCATCTACCAAAATAATGATCAGGTCCGAATTGGAGGCGCCGGTAACCATATTGCGGGTATACTGTGTATGCCCCGGTGCATCCGCAATAATGAATTTGCGGTTAGGCGTAGAAAAATATTTGTAAGCAACATCAATGGTGATCCCCTGCTCTCTTTCGGCACGCAAGCCATCGGTCAGTAAGGCAAGGTCGATCTCACCGTCTTCCTTATTCCTGCTTTGCTTTTCAATTGCCGCCAACTGATCGATCATGATAGATTTACTATCATATAGTAAACGGCCGATCAGGGTACTTTTACCATCATCAACACTTCCGGCGGTTATAAATCTTAAAATATCCATTGGGGAATTAAGAATTAAGAATTAAAAATTAAAGATTAAAAATATTTTCAAATAGAATAGTAGTTGTTTTACGCCTGTCTTGTAACCGTTCGGGTACTCAAAAGACCCTGCCTTGTTCCCCTTCAGAGGCCAGGGGGTTAAAAATACCCCCCCTTTTTCCTGTCTTCCATAGCTGCTTCGCTTACTCTATCATCAATTCTTGTTTCGCCCCGTTCGCTTGTTTTGGTAGCGATTATTTCTTTAATAATATCATCAATATTGGATGCGCCCGATTCAATGGCGGCGGTACAGGTCATGTCACCTACGGTTCTGTACCGTACTTTTTTTATGGAAACTTTATCCTCCGGATCCAATTGAATAAATTCAGATGTTGCCACCAATTGGCCCTCATATTCCAATACTTCCCTTTCATGGGCAAAATAAATAGATGGAAGATCAATTTTATTCCTGCGGATATAATTCCAGATATCCAGTTCTGTCCAGTTACTGATCGGGAAAACCCTTACATTTTCCCCCTTATGAATTCTTCCATTATAAGTGTTCCACAATTCGGGGCGTTGTAATTTGGGATCCCATTGTCCAAATTCATCCCTTACAGAAAATATCCTTTCTTTGGCCCTTGCTTTTTCCTCATCCCTGCGGGCGCCGCCAATGCAGGCATCAAATTTAAATTCCTCAATCGTATCTAATAAGGTGAATGTCTGCAGGGCATTCCTGCTGGCGAACTTTCCTTTTTGTTCGGTAAGATTTTTTTCTATAATCGTATCAGCCACTTTTCGTACAATCAGTTTTTCATCAATTGAATTGGCCAGTTCGTCCCGGAAATCCAGGGCTTCCTTAAAATTGTGGCCTGTATCGATGTGTAATAATGGAAAAGGAAACTTACCTGGACGAAATGCTTTTAAAGCCAGGTGTACCAATACAATGGAATCTTTACCTCCCGAAAACATTAAAGCCGGGCGTTCAAACTGACCGGCTACTTCACGAAATATATGGATGGATTCTGATTCCAGCTGATCTAAATAATCCAACCGCCGGTAACCCGCGCCGGCATTATCTGATGAAATGTTTTGAGTTATATCTATTTTTTTGTTAACCATTCAATATTTTTTAAATCGTCTTTTTATATTTTAAGGGTGTTTCAATTCCGCAATGTCTTCGAAAGTCTTTGCTGCGCTTGAAATGGAAGTCCCGTCATGTACATGCAGCCCGCATTCCTTTTTATCCGCATCTTCCCACCACCATCTTCCTGCCCTGAAATCCTCGCCGGGCTGGATGGCCCTTGTGCAGGGCGCACAACCAATACTTACAAAACCCCGGTCGTGCAAAGGGTTATATGGCACGCGGTTCTTTTGTATATATTTTTTTACGTCTTCTGTTGTCCAGTGAAGTATGGGATGGTATTTAATAACCTGGTTGGCTTCATCCCATTCAATGACGGGAAGGCTTTTCCTGTCGGGCGAATGCTCCGCCCGCAGGCCGGTGATCCAGACGGCATTTCCGGCCAGGGCCCTTTTTAATGGCTCTACTTTGCGGATAAAACAACAGGCTTTCCTGTTATCCACGGATTCATAAAATGAATTCGGGCCATTTGCTTCAACAAATTCCTGTAATTTTTCGCCATTGGGGTAATATGCTTTAATATGGGTTTGATAGGTTGCGTTGGTACTGCTCCATACGGAATAGGTTTCCGCAAACATTCTGCCGGTATCAAGCGTAAATATGTTTATTGGTAATTTATTACCCAGTATTTCATGCGTAATCACCTGGTCTTCATAACTAAAGCTGGAGGAAAAAGTAACCTGCCCGGGGTATTTAGCGGTTAATACCTTTAAAAACGCGGTAATACTTAGTCCATCTACCTGATGGAGTAATTGGGCAATAGTATTTTTTGTATGGTTCATCGTATGTAGAAAATAAAAGATGGGTAAAAAAGTCTGCAAAAAATTTATCCAAAAATTAAATTCTTAACAGCAAATTCTTTTGCTGCTAAATTTGAATATACACCTGCGGGAGAAAATAAATGCCATATAATTTTATAAGTCTATAGTTTTAGTGGACAAATATAGTATTCAATAGTGATTTAGACAATTTTTTTTTATGGAGGCGAATACTTGTGTTCCAGTTTTATGATTTTATAAACAAATAAAATCCATAAACCTGTGCTGAACTGAATGCAAACCGAAGCTGAAATTCTTCCGCCTTATTTTAATACCTTCCTCCATTTCAGGGGTTCATCCCTCAATATTCACACTAAACCTTTAGGGGTTGCCGGATGATGAGCCTATTTCCTGTTCCTGATCAATTTATAGAATTTAATGGCGCTCATTAATAACGCGGCAAAAATCAGCAAGCCGGTTATGCCCCAAAACCAGCTCATGTTTTCCTTTACGATTGCCAGCATAACGATTGCTATCAGCAGAATCGTTGCCACTTCGTTCCAGATACGCAATTGATTGGAGGTAAAACGGAAGACGCCTTTCATTTCCTCCCTATATATTTTTTGTAAAGTAAAATGATAGGCATATAAAGCTGCTACAAAACCAAGTTTTATCCATAGCCACTGTGGTATAGGATTAAAGTAAGTTGCCAGCCATACGCCAAAAATAAGGGTTAAAAAAGCGGATGGCCAGGTAATGCCCAACCAAAGACGTTTGATCATTATAGAGAATTGTGCTGTTAAGATCCGCTTTTCAACCTCCGTTTTTTCCTGTGCCTCGGTAATATAAATAAACAGCCGCACAATATAAAACATACCGCTAAACCAGGTAACAATGAAGATGATATGCAATGCTTTTATGTAGAGGAACATTTTTTTAATGTCTGATTTTTGGATGTCTGATTGAGATTTCTTTAAATTTGTTAGCGTCTATTTATCTGCTGAAATATCAAAACCTAATTTAGCTTCATTTATTTATAAATCCTGTAAATTTCGTGATATGCCCCACATCAGAGAATAAAAAATCAGACATCAGGCATAACATTATTATTCCCTGCTTCAAAATCCTTTATCCATCCCTCCAACGCCCCCACCCACAATGGATTTGTATTCAGGCACGGTATCATGGTGAACAATTCTCCGCCGGCCTTCATAAAGGAGGCCTTCCCCCTGTCATCTATTTCTTCCAGTGTTTCCAGGCAATCACTTACAAAAGCCGGACAAAGAATGAGTAATTTTTTAATCCCTTCTTTCGGCATCTCTTCCAAACGTATATCAGTAAAAGGTTCCAGCCATCCTTTTCCAAGACGGGATTGAAAGGAGATACTATATCGATCTGCAGGAATTTTTAACTGCTGCATTACAAGCCTGGTGGTGGTAAATACCTGGTACCTGTAGCATTGGGCGTGCGCAGGGGAAGGTGTTTCACAACAGCCCGCTGATTTCAGGCAATGGCTACCGGTAATATCACTCTTGCGGATATGGCGACCGGGTACACCATGATAACTAAATAAAATATGATCGTGCGGTTGCTGCAGGTAAGGCCGGATATTTTCCACCAGCGCATGAATATAGCCAGGATCATTGTAAAATGGTTTGCGGAAACTTAGCTTAAAAGAATACTCATTTTTTAAATGCACCTCCTTTGCGTATTCCACTGCTGTTTCGTAAGACGACATGGCGTAATGAGGGTACAGCGGTATTGCCAGCACTTCATCAAGGCCGGGATTATTTTTTACCAGGTTATCGAAAGCGGCGGCTACAGTAGGATTTCCATAGCGCATGGCAATTTCAACCGGCATATTTACCTTCTGTTGAAGGGCCTGTTGCAATTTTTTGGTTAAAACAACCAGCGGAGATCCGTCTTTTGTCCAGATCGTTTTGTAAGCTGCGGCAGATTTCGGCGCACGAAAGGGAACAATTATTCCATGGATCAAAATAAATCTCGAAAGGTAGGATATGTCAATAACCCGCTCATCCATTAAAAATTGCTTTAAATATCTCCTTACATCTTTCACCGATGTGGAATCGGGCGATCCCAGATTCATTAATACAATTGCTGTTTTTTGCGGCATAATTATAAATATGATTTGCAAATGTAACCACTGGTACTGCTAAAAGTTCATCCTGTATTTAAATATCGGTAAGTATTATTTACGGGCATTTTGATATCATCCATGACCTGTATCCCCGTTTTAGGTGATGCAACTCATACAGCAAAATGACAATCTGATGACATTATAATTAGTTTTCACGCGTTACCGCAACTAAATTTGCAGTGTAATTAATTAATCATTTCTCTGATGTTCGGATACAGACAAACGGATTTATCGACTTTCTTTATAGCGGGGATCAATTATAAAAAAACGGACGCTAACCTGAGAGGGCAATATGCCATTAACATTAACCAATATGCTGGTTTGATTTCGTTGGCCCCGGGCTACGGTGTAAAAGAATTTTTTGTGCTTTCTACCTGTAACCGTACCGAAATTTATGGTTTTGCAGAAAATGCTTCCAGCTTATCTGAACTGCTTTGTACACAAACCCAGGGCGTGCATGATACATTTGTAAAAATGGCTTATGTAAAAAAAGGGGCAAAGGCCATTGAACACCTTTTTAATGTGGCCGCCGGTTTGGATTCGCAGATTTTGGGAGACTATGAAATTGTGGGCCAGATAAAACAGGCTGTTAAGTTTTCCAAAGAACATGATTTCATTGGCGTGTATATGGAAAGATTGGTAAATGCTGTACTGCAATCGTCGAGGCTGATCAGGGCCACTACTGCACTGAGCGGAGGCACTGTTTCGGTTTCCTTTTCAGCAATACAGTTTATCAAAGAAAAAGTTGCAGATATAGCCGGCAAAAAGATCCTTTTATTGGGTACAGGAAAAATAGGCCGAAATACCTGCAAGAACCTGGTAGGTCACCTGCAAACAAAAAATATTACCCTTATCAACAGGACCGAAGATAAAGCCGTTCATCTTGCAACAGAATTGGGATTAAATTATGCTTCGATAGATGACCTGGCCCAATGCATCGGTGAATCGGATATTATTTTTGTAGCCACCAATGCTGCTGAGCCGGTTATTTTAGCATCGCATTTTGCAAATAGCGGCAATAAAATCATTATCGATCTGTCTATTCCTTATAATGTTGAAAAATCCGTACGGGACCTACCCGGTATTACATTGGTAAACGTGGATGAGCTTTCCGATATCAAAGACGAGACCCTTTACAAAAGAAAAGCGGAAGTACCTAAAGCAAAAGTGATCATAGCAGATCATATCAATGAATTTTTAGACTGGCATGAAATGCGCAAACACGTTCCTGTATTAAAAGCGGTAAAGCATAAATTACAAGCCATGCATACCTGCAATTTATATATCAATTATTCTGCTACTCAAACTCCCGTGATCGCCTGTATTAACCCTGAAGAAAAAATTCAGAAAGTGATCAATGGCATGGCCGTAAAAATGCGCAGTCAAAATCAACGCGGTTGTAGTTATATAGAAGCGATCAATGAGTACATCGCCACCGGCACAAATTAATTTACATGGGTAAACTAATTCGGATTGGAACCAGGGAAAGCCAATTGGCCGTTTGGCAGGCTTCATCAGTACAACAGCTTCTTGCAAAAAACAATTACCGGTCCGAACTTGTTTTCATTAAAAGTGCCGGTGATATTGATCTGCAAACTCCTTTGTATGAAATGGGTGTTCAGGGAATATTTACCAAAAGCCTTGACATTGCGCTTTTAACCAACAAAATTGATGTTGCGGTTCACTCCATGAAGGATGTGCCCACCCAAATGGCAAAGGGGATCATCCAGGCGGCTGTATTGGAAAGAGCTTCCTATAAAGATATTCTGGTTTACAAAGGAGACCGCGATTTTGTAAATAGCCAATTGTCAATACCCGCCCTGCCTGAACGCCGTTCGGACTGGGTCAATAATAAGACGACAAATACAGAAACCCCGTTCATCACTCACCTTTCACCATTCACCATTGCCACCAGCAGTGTACGTCGTAAGGCTCAATGGCTAAACAGGTATCCCAATCATATCATTGAAAACCTGCGGGGAAATATTAATACCCGCCTTCGTAAATTGCAGGAGCATAACTGGAACGGTGCCATCTTTGCAGCCGCAGGGTTGGAAAGGATAAATTTACGCCCGGAAAATTCAATAGATCTCGACTGGATGTTGCCTGCACCTGCACAGGGCGCCATTGTGGTGGTATGCAGGGAAGGTGATGATTTCAGTTTAACCGCATGCGGACATTTCAATGATAAGGAAACGTCGATTTGTACAAAAATCGAACGGGATTTTTTAAGAACTTTATTGGGAGGCTGCTCCACCCCTATCAGCGCTTTGGCGAAGGTAAAAGAAGGCAAATTATTTTTTAGGGGAAATATATTATCTGTAGATGGAAAAGATAAAGTGGAAATTGAAAAAACAATTGAACTGGAAGACGCGGCCAGTCTGGGTATTGATGCGGCGGCAGAAATATTAAATAAAGGAGCGGATACAATCGCCGATGCTATTCGAAATGCAAAATAGAATTCAAATATTATGTACAAGGCCGTTGAATGAAACGCTTATGGATGAAGCGAAAGAGGCCGGTATTGATATTGAAGCATTGTCTTTCATTATAACAGAACCCATACAGTCTATCGCCGTACAACAGGAAATTGAGCTGGTATTTCTGCAAACCACCGTCGTAGTCTTTACAAGTATGAACGCGGTGGAGGCAGTTGCATTTTACCAGGAAGAAACTCAACCGGCCTGGGAAATATATTGCATTGGCGCTACCACTAATAAACTGGCAGGTAAATATTTCGGGGAGGAAAAAATAACAGGTACCGCCGGTGATGCATCATCATTGGCAGTATTAATTGCGGAAGATCGTTTTACAGATGAGGTAACCTTCTTCTGCGGCGATCAGCGAAGGGGCGAATTGCCGGAAATATTACGCGAACAGGATATTGATGTAAACGAGATCATAGTATATCAAACGATTGCTGTTCCGCATAAAATAAATAAAGTTTATCATGGTATCCTTTTCTTCAGCCCAAGCGCGGTAGAAAGTTTTTTTAGAAATAATAAGTTACCGGGCACAACTATTTTGTTTGCCATTGGTAATACAACAGCAAATGAAATAAAAAAATACACCACCAATAAGATCATCACCGGCGATGCGCCGGAAAAGGCGGCGCTGGTGAAGAAGATGGTGGAATACTTTACTTGAAATGAATAAATAATTATTAATAATTCTTTCAAGGCAGAATTTCATCATCTGGAAAAATTACTTTATATCCTGAAATAGATTAAGTACTGATCAATTATCAGTTTTGCATTATTCATTATTCATTAATTACATGGCAATCAAAAACGACCTGCTCCTAAGGGCCCTTCGGAAAGAAACTGTGGAACGTCCGCCTGTGTGGATGATGCGGCAGGCCGGAAGATACCTGCCGGACTATTTAAAGCTAAAGGCAAAGTATGATTTTTTTACCCGTGTGCAAACACCTGAACTGGCCTGTGCCATTACCTTACAACCGGTGGAACAGGTAGGGGTAGACGCAGCAATTATTTTTTCTGATATTTTAGTGATCCCACAGGCAATGGGACTGGAAGTATTGATGGAGGAAGGCAAGGGCCCCTCCTTACCAAAAGTAATTGAAACCCAAAAAGACATTGATGACCTGATCACAGATGGTGCGGATGATAGTTTGAAATATGTTTATGACGCATTGTCGCTAACAAAAAAAGAATTGAATAACAGGGTTCCGTTAATAGGTTTTGCGGGGGCGCCGTGGACCATTCTTTGTTACATGATAGAAGGCAAGGGAAGTAAAACCTGGGAAAAGGCCAAACAGTTCGCATACACGCAACCGTTATTGGCACACCGGCTGTTACAAAAAATCACGGATATAACGATCAGTTACCTTAATTTCCAGGCCGGGGCCGGGGCTGATACGGTACAGGTTTTTGACAGCTGGGCGGGTTCGCTAAGCCCCGCGGATTTCAAAAATTTCGCACAACCCTACCTGTTACAGATCGCTGACGCTTTAAAAGATGTTGTTCCGGTGATCCTCTTTCCTAAAGGAAGCTGGTATGCATTAAAGGACCTGAGCGAAAGCAGCGCGGCAGGAATCGGGATTGATTGGTGCATCGCCCCCCAAACAGCCCGTCTATTAACAGCGAACAAAATTGTATTACAGGGAAATTTTGATCCCGCAAAATTATTGGCACCCATCCCCGAGATCAAAAAAGCGGTAAAGGAAATGATCGATGCATTTGGCGTACAAAATTATATTGCCAACCTGGGCCATGGCATCACGCCGAATATCCCCGTTGATCATGCAAGGGCCTTTGTGGATGCGGTGAAGGAGTATAGGATTTAGTATTGAGTACTTAGTATTGAGAACTTAGTATTGAGAACATAGATAATACCCGCGACATGTTATATAAAACAGAAACCAACGAATTCAGGGGCAAATGGATCCGCTACGTATATGAGCTACAGGATACTATTTGTACTGCATTGAGTGAAGCCGATGGCAATGCGGTCTTTACAGAAGATGCCTGGGAACGCGCTGAAGGTAAAGGTGGCGGTGGTGTTACAAGAACAGTTGCCGATGGAAATATCTTTGAAAAGGCAGGTGTAAATGTATCGGTTGTATATGGGCATTTTAGTGATAAAATGAAGAAGCTATTGGAAATAAATGGTAGTACGTGGTTCGCTTGCGGATTGTCGTTAGTAATACATCCGCTAAATCCCTATGTGCCGACTGTGCATGCCAACTGGCGATATTTTGAAGTACATGATGATGCCGGATATGTAATGGACCGGTGGTTTGGCGGTGGCACAGATCTTACACCCTATTATCTTTTTGAGGAAGACGCCAGGCATTTTCATCAAACCATAAAAAACACCCTTGATCCTTTTGGGAAAGAGTTGTATGAAAAATATAAAACCGCTTGTGATAATTATTTTGTAAATAAACACCGCGAAGGCGAAATGCGTGGCATCGGTGGCATTTTTTATGATCATCTTCGACCTGAAAATGTGGATGATGCGGAAAGATTACTTGCGTTTCAGCAATCGAACGGGAATGCCTTTTTAGAAGGTTATTTGCCCATTGTCAATAAAAGGAAGAACAAGCCTTATGGCGGGCGTGAAATCAAATGGCAGGAAATAAGAAGGGGCCGTTATGTAGAGTTTAATCTTATCCATGACCGCGGAACTTTGTTTGGATTAAAAACGAGGGGGCGTACAGAAAGCATCCTGATGAGTTTACCGCCAAGGGCAAGGTGGCTATACAATTATCAGCCTGAACCAGGCAGTGAAGAAGATAAATTATTACAGGTATGTTTGCATCCAAGGGAATGGATTGGTATGTCGGATGTCTGATTTTTTGATGTCGGATTTCTTTCAATTCCCTACCTGATTTTTTTTTCAGTTGAAGTAGTTATTATCAAAATAGGCTTAAGATTCAGGATGAAGATTTGTACTTTACATGGAAATAAATTTTACCCCATGGACAGAAAAATATTACAACTAAGAACAAAACAATTTCACATTGATGTTATTAAACTTTGTGAAAAATTGCCCCGAAATGCGGCTGGCTTTGAAATTGCGAAACAAATAATCCGGTCAGCGGGGGCCCATTGGTTCCAATTACAGATCTTCAGTAAGAGCTAAATCCACTAAGGATTTTATTTATAAAATTAAAATTGTACTGGAAGAAGCAGATGAATCACATTACTGGCTGGAAATAATCAGGGATGCAGATTTAATTAAAGGAGAAAATATAGAAGGGTTAATTAAAGAAGCGAACGAACTGACAGCAATTTTTGCTGCAACAGATAAAACAGCTAAAGCCAATAATAATAAAGATGTCAGACATATAAATCAGACATCAGACATATTAATTTAATATTATGCAACTACAAAGAAGAAACCGAATCCTTAGAGCTACACCTGCCATCAGGAGTATGATCGCGGAAACCATTTTAAAACCAAGTGATTTTATCGCACCATTATTTATTGATGAAGGTGAAAATGTATCGTTTGAGATACCTTCAATGCCCGGTTATTACAGACGTTCTTTGGATGGAACGGTAAAAGAAGTAAAGGAACTCTGGAGTATGGGCATAAAGAGTGTTTTGCTTTTTGTAAAAGCCCCGGACGAATTAAAAGATAATACCGGTAAAGAAGCCTGGAACCCTGATGGCTTAATGCAGAGAAGTATCAAAGCTATAAAAAACGCCGTACCGGAATTGGTGGTGATGACGGATGTTGCATTGGATCCATACTCAATTTATGGTCATGATGGCATCGTGGAAGATGGGGAAATAGTGAATGACCCAACCGTGGAAGCGCTTGTAAAAATGAGCCTAAGTCATGCAAAAGCAGGCGCGGATTTTGTAGCACCCAGCGATATGATGGATGGAAGGATCGGTGCGATACGGGAGGCTTTTGAGCAAAATAATTTCAATAAAACGGGCATCATGGCATACAGCGCAAAATATGCATCCTGCTTTTATGGGCCATTCCGTGATGCACTGGATAGCGCCCCCGGTTTTGGTGATAAGAAGACTTACCAGATGGATTATGCCAACCGTATCGAAGCGATAAAAGAAGCGCTGATGGATGTGGAAGAGGGCGCCGATATAGTAATGGTAAAACCCGGGCTTCCTTACCTGGACATTGTAAGGGAAGTAAAAAATGCTGTAGACGTGCCCGTTAGTGTGTACAATATCAGCGGCGAATATGCAATGATCAAAGCCGCAGCAAAAATGGGCTGGATCGACGAGGATAAGGCCATCCTTGAAACGCTTACTTCTTTTAAAAGAGCAGGCGCGGATCTGATTGCGACATATTTTGCGAAAGACGCCGTAAGGCTTTTATAGTGAACAGGCAATCTAATGGCATTATTTAATAGTTAAAAAGGTTCAATGCCACTCCTTCGGAATTTTTCGGAAAGCTTTAATCCTTCTATAAT
>JBDTVX010000133.1:0-13288 GCA_040007015.1 Ferruginibacter sp.
ACGTTGCAGGACCGAGCACGCGACCGGTGGTGTTGGTCTGCCACGGCTGGGAGGATCCTTTCACGCCTCCTGCCGCATAATTTTTTGCAGCTTCTTCTATTGTCCACGGCCTGGTGGTGATGGTGTGAATGCACAACCGGGAAAGATCAGTATGTTCTTTTAAGCTCATTGAATATTGAAAAAAGTATGGTATGTTTCATTATTGATGATCCGTTGAATGTACAGGGCCGCCTCGCGCGCATGATAATCTCCCCACATGCATGATTCGCCATTTGGAATTTTACTTCCTGCTGGTATATGATCCCATCCGTTGGGCCGGTGATAAATGGAATGCAACAACAATCCCTGGTGCTTTGGATCGGCGCTAAGATAAGGCTCGTGAAAAATCGTGTTCAAAATTGTAAGTCCTGCCTGCAAGTAACGATCACCTGCCTCGGTTTCCTTTTTGAGTTGAAGATATTTTCCAATCCTTAGCAAACCCTGCGCGGCAATCGCGGCTGCTGAACTGTCTACCGGTTCAAAATTGTTAAACGGGTTAGCAGGTTTATTTAAATAATCCCCCAGCTTATAAAGGTTTGGAGCACCGGTATCCCAGTAAGGAACACCATCTGCGGGGGAATTATCAATATAAAAATCGCAGGTAGCTTTTGCCGCTTTGAGCAGGAACGACAAAATATTCTTCTTTCCTGAAAACGGGTTGAGTTCTGCCTCGCCCATGGTATCAAACCATTCGAGCTGTTCTGCAAATCCACACATGGCCCAGGCGATACCTCTCGTCCAGGTACTAAAGCCGGAATAGCCCTGTTGTGAATTCGGGCAACGAAAATTTCCATCTTTTACATTGAAGATAATTTCGTGTGCCGTGCGGCCCCAAACATCGTATGTGTCGCGGCCATCCCCATAAAAAACGGAGTAGTCCGCCGTTGCCTTCAGATGTTGAACAGCGCGTTCCAATAAACTGATCCTGGTATCACCTTCGCCCTGCAGTACATGGCCCAGTAAATGGCTAAGAATAAGCGAGCGGACTGAGCGGACCGTATCCACAAAAAGAGAATGAGGGCCATTGAAAGAATGTATAAATCCTCCTGTTTTAATTGCGGTCCACCGGCATGCCTGCACAGCCCCGGATACTTTTAATGCCAATGTATAAAAATCTTTTTCCCATTCAATAAAAGGTATTTTACCTTCTTTCATTAAACGCAGCAGGTTACCATAAGTACTTACATTGTTAAACCCATGGTCATGCACACCGGTATGGCTTAAATGCGGAGCCATCAATTCCACCGTTTTTTTTCGCCCGTATTCCAGTAATGATTTTTCTCCGGTAGCATCATATTGTAAAATAGCAGAGCCGTACTGAAAGCCCTGCGTCCATTCTGTCCAGCCCCGGGTGGTGTAACTGCCATTGATAGTAAAAACCGGAGAGCCTTTAGCATCATCGTAATCCTTTTCGATCAGCCTGATTTTTTCACCCGAGAGTTCCCAGAATCGTTTTAGTTTGGTTTCCAGGTCAACCGGTAGTATGCCCTTATTTGTGTCAATCATCTATTTGTGGATTTTATTTGCGCTCTCCATCTTCAATTGCCCTTTGTCAACAAAGTACCTTCAAAAGGATGGCTCACTAATCTTACTTTAAAAATAAGTCAATACCAATAAAATAAATAATTATTTAATAAATTACTGTAAACGAAACCAGTCTTTTTTACTTTATCCTGGTCAATTGGAATCGAATATCTATATTAGTTTTAGGCTCCAGCCAGCTAAGAAAGAATGTGAGGAGCGTTTTTATTTAAAAGTACTATGTTTGTTCTGGTATAAAAAGTGGTGCGAAATTTTATAAAAACTAGAGGGATAGCTCACCATTTAAATTCATAAGAATTAGTAAAAGATGAAAACTATCTCTTGATTACGATAACCATTATAAACATGAATTTGAAAAAATATCGCAGGAACAATAGGAACGATAATAGTGCAGCAAACCAATTAACGAATGTATTATTTTTGATTTATTTGGTTGCATTATTGTGGATTTTAGTATTTAAATTAGGTGTACGATTTTCTTATATGGGAAAAAGGAGCGTAAACTTAATTCCATTTAGCGAACCTTTAATTTTAAATGGTAAAATCGATTTTGGTGAAATGATTTTGAATGCAGTGATTTTTGTACCGCTTGGTATATATGCAGGAATTTTATTTAAACGATGGACTTTTGGAAAAAACGTTTTCTTATTCTTCTTTATTAGTTTAATGTGTGAAGGACTTCAATTTATTTTGAGAATTGGGGCTTTTGATGTGACAGATGTAATTACTAATACCTTAGGTGGAATAATTGGATTATTGATATTTAAAGCAATTGAAAAAGTATTCAAAAATAATGTTAAGGCACAAAAATTTATAAACATAATTGCAGTATTAGGCACTGTTTTAATGATTCTATTGTTATTATTACTAAAATTAAACATGCTACCAATTAGATATAAATAATTATTATTGTTTGGGTAAAAAAAGTCTGATCGGCTGAAAGTCTTTACCGTTGAGAGTTTTGGCACCTCTCTTTCGGAGAGGGGTTGGGGTGAGGTTATACTGGCCGGGCAAGGGCTTCAAGCATTTAACCGAACAATAATAATAAATAATAATAAATTCCTGGTAAGACAAATAACATGTCTTGTAACAAGAAAACCTTTGCACAACAATGCATCCAAAAGTCAGGGCTCAACATTGGAACAATGCACATTTGATCAGAATCAGCTTCCGTTCGGGAGTGCATTTCAATTAACATTTGTTCTTAACTTGTGCTTTTTTTTACCATTTGGCCGAGGTGCCGGGCAAGGCCAGCTTTAATTCCCGGCAATGCATAACGTTGGCAGCAATAAATCGATATGATGAAACTAAGACCGGAATTAATTTTTGTTTTATTTGTCTCCTCTTGTATTTATGACCCTCCTGAGAAGGGGCAAGAAATTTCTATACATAACCAAACTGACAAAACCATTATTGTTCTGGACTCTTTAAAGGGAGATTTCCCAAATCTTTATGATACGTCAATAGTCAATGGCAGAATCTATATTCGCAGGCAGTCAAATTATATCACAGAATACAGTGTTTACCAAAGCTTTTATTCAGACAATAAAATAAACAGCCAAAAAAATAAAACGACTAATAAAATCACGCTGTATTTTATTGACCAAAAAGACGCTCAAAATACATTAGGGCAAATTTCATCTAATCATTTATTTCGGTCATTCGAAATTAATACTGACACGCTGAAAAAACATGATTTAAACCATTTGTTCATTAACAGGGACACCATGTTACTTGAGCACGACTATAACTATTTTATAAATTTAAAGCAGTGATAGAACAAAATATCGCTACCAACAAAATAGAATGAGAAAAGTAATTGCAGCAATCAATATGACACTTGACGGGTTTTGCGACCACCGGCACTATTTGCAGATGATGAAATACATCGGTACTACAATGAGCTATTAAGGAACGCAGACACTCTTTTATATGGAAGGATAACATACCAACTTATGGAAAGTTATTGGCCAACTGTAGTAAAAAAGTTGAAATAAATAAACGATCAACGCTAAAATACAAGGCATGAACAATTCCAACGCACACAATCAGCGTATCGCAAAAATGACCTTTGCTTCAGTTTATCCTTTATATCTCGCAAAAGTGGAGAAAAAAGGCAGAACAAAAGAAGAATTGCATAAGGTCATAGAGTGGTTAGCAGGCTTCGATAACAAGAAGTTGCGGGAATTAATAAAAGAAAATGTAACTTTTGAAACATTCTTCCAACATGCTTCGCTAAACCCCAGGGCACACCTCATCACTGGAGTGATCTGTGGGTATCGTGTAGAGGAAATCGAGGATACGCTGACGCAACAGGTTAGGTATTTGGATAAGCTGGTGGACGAGTTGGCGAAGGGTAGGAAGATGGAGAAGATTTTACGTGGCTAGCAGTGTAGTGGAACTTTCTTACTTTGAAAGACCTGCAAAGACTAAAGACTGAATAGTGGTCAAGGTCACTAAAATGAAACCACCAAGATATCGCAACAGTCAGAAACACTGCCAGTAACGAGGCATCGCCAAAAGTCAGGGCCGGATATTAGAACATCGGAGTGATGGGCTGGGATAATATTAGCCACAGTGGTGCAACAGCAGGCTATCGGGCTTATTTAGAAACATTCCCGGAATTAAATCTATCCATTGCAATTTTAAGCAACACTTCCCAGTTTAATATAAGCAATGTAGCAAGCATGGTTAGAAAAATATTTGTACCGGATAAGACACAAAAAGTTATCAAAAATGAAAGCGGCATTCACCTGTCTGAAGCAAAATTAAATAGTGTCGCAGGCATGTATAAAAACGAAAGAAACAATTCTACATTTCAACTATCAGTAAAAAACAAAAATTTAGTACTTGACAATGAAGTGCCACTTATAACCGTATCTGAAAATATATTTAAAGCTGATAACTTTCTTTTTGAAATTAAGGGAAGTAAAGGTTTGTATATCCCCTTTTCTCCCAGGGACACCATCCCTTTCACAAAAGTGAGCCCTGCCAATCTTTCACCAAAAGATTTTAAGATTTATGAAGGAAAATACCATTCAGAAGAAACTAATTCTTCTATCATTGTGCGTCAGGACAATAATAAGCTTATGATCCATATTAATCCTGATGAAATTTATCAATTAATTCCAACTTATACAGATGCATTCAAGATTGACGAGTTAGATTGCGACGTACAATTCGCCGGGAGCCATCAAAACAATATCCTCTCGATGAAAATGAGTGTTGGGAGGGCAAGGAATGTAGCATTTAAAAAATTACAATAACAAATTAAATTAAATGAATACTGTAAAACTGCAGCACAACACGCTACAGTGATACCACAAACAATTAAATATTATACCTTTTAAAAATGCAGAATTCGTTTATTACTGAAAGACTCTCCATAGACCTCGTGACAATCAACGATGATGGCTTTATACTTGAACTTGTTAATTCAAAAGGCTGGCTCGACTATATTGGCGACAGGGGTATTCATTCAAAAGAAGAAGCAGTAAGTTATATAGAAAAAATACTTAACAATCAAAATTTCACTTACTGGGTTGTAAGGCTTAAAGATAATAATATTCCTATTGGCATCATATCATTCATAAAACGCAGTTATCTAAAACATTATGATATTGGGTTTGCATTTCTGCCAAATTTTGAGGGCCATGGCTATGGTTTTGAAGCAGCTAAAGAAGTTTTACTAAAAGTAATTCAGCATCCTGAACACTTATATATTCTTGCTACAACTGTTCCCCAAAATATAAATTCCATCAAATTGCTAAAGAAACTGGGGCTGCAATTTAATGAAGAAATAAAGGTGGAAAATGAAATGTTACAGGTGTATTCGATCAAACACGAAAATGTATAGGCCCTATCGGGTGCATAGCAATTTCGCGGCTTGTAAATTTTTCAACCAAATGCAATAATCAATTCCAATAAGGATTACTGCCGCCGCCTGAATATAACCCGTTCTGGCCGGTTATCATTTTTTCGTTTACTAGTATTGACCACATTCGGGTAAAAATAAATAAACTCATTGGTATATTGCCAGTGAGTAGTAAATTCCTAATTTTTTAATACCCCTGAAAATGCTAATAAAAAGTCGCCGGCATATATGCTTGTTATTTCAACCCCGTTTTATATTGCTGCGCTACCAGCTTCCATAATCCCTGTTGCGATAAGCAGCGCTCATCATATCGCCCATTACTGAGGAATAATAATAAGATCGGTCTCCTCCGCATCGTCCGGAATAATATCAGGATGGATTACAAACAATCCTTCGTTCAGCTTCACCGCTTTTGTAAATGCAAACAAACCTTACATCTGCAATAGAGGCCAGCATTGCGTTTTTTAGTGCCAATATAGAGATGAGCTTCATTTCGCAAATATAATTCAACATTTTTCGCAATTAACCCCCTAAGAATGTCGCATTTGCACATTACAGGTATCATATCAAGATGATATCTTTGAACCAGATAAAATAAATTTAAAATGATAAGCATCAATCCCTACATTCATTTCAATGGAAATGCGGAAGATGCAATGAATTTTTACAAATCCGTTTTTGGCGGTGAGTTCACAATTTTTCAACGTTCCGGAGATGTCCCTGGTAGCGAAAAAATATCAGCTGGTGAAAAGGAAAAAATGATCCATGTTTCTTTGGTAATTGGCAATGGTATCACAATAATGGCTATTGATAGTTTAAAATCAGTGGAGCAGGATAGTACTTTTAGCAATAAGTTCAACATTTATATGAATGCAGAAACTGAGGCCGAGACCAACAAAATCTTTGCATTACTTTCAGCAGGCGGCAAAGTAAAAATACCACTCAAAAAACATTCTGGTGTGCCTGGTTTGGAATGTGCCAGGATAAATTTGGCGTTTACCGCATGATAAATTATATGCATCCTCATCAACAATAAAAATATAAATTATGGAAATTACAAAACCCGTTTCAAAAAAGGCCATTTGGGCCGGGCGCATTATCAGCGGCCTGTGCATTCTTTTCCTGCTTGCTGACGCGATCATGAAAGTGGCAAAAACTGCGCCATCAGTGGAAGGTAGTATACAGCTTGGCTGGCCCGAACAATCTATTCAAAGTATCGGGATTCTTTTGCTTTGTTGTACAGTGCTCTATATAATTCCGCGGACAGCCATCGCTGGTGCAGTTCTGCTGACTGGTTTCCTGGGCGGGGCAACAGCCATCATGATACGTGCAGATATACCAGGGCATCCATATTTTTTTCCTGTCGTTTTGGGAATCCTTATATGGTTCGGATTATTCTTACGCGATGAAAAACTTCGTACACTGATTGCCGGCCCAGAGGCAAAGACGAGACATTGAGGCAATTAGGTTGAATGAAGGGAAAGTAAAAATCATTTTCAATTAAAAACAAAAAAACATGTCGTTCCAGGCTTACATTGATAATATCAAAAACAAAACAGGCAAGACCCCAGCAGACTTTAAACAACTTGCTGAAAAAAAGGGTCTATTAAACCCGGGGGTTAAAGCAGGCGAAATTGTAGCCTGGCTTAAAGAAGATTTTGCATTGGGCCATGGGCATGCTATGGCTATTTATGCTACATTCAAAGGAAAGACAAAGTAATACCAGTTACCGGGATCAACTTCACTTATTTTTCAAAATATTTTACCGGAGCGCAATTTGTGCAGGATTTTCATTTTATTCAAATAAATATTTTCCGAACATTGCCTTATCATCATGATGGCAGAAATTAAATAAAATGCTTTTTGGGTTGGAAGATAATGATAAACCAGCTTATTGGTTTTACTTTTTGTTTTGATAATAAATCGTTCAACCACCCACCTCTTTAATCTATCCGGCAAAATACTCGTTGCAATACTTTCGGGCATTTGAGCCAATTCTTTAAGTAGTTATTTTAAAAGCGATAATATCCCTCAAAACTAAAAGTGCCCACCTATCACCTACGATATCCAATGTGCTCCCCAATGGACAATTTGACCTGAATTTTTCTACTTTAAAAAATTACCTGCAAAATAAAAGTAAATGTTTTCCGTAGGATTAGGTAGATAAGCCGCAAAGCTAGCAACAGAATCTCCTGGTGGATATTAATCATTTAAAACCAGAAAACGGATAAGCAGCATCTTTGGGTTTTGTCACACAGCGGGAGGGATTCAAATGCGAAGCTTACTTTTTGAAAGAATCAAAAGCAGCGACGTTCCGGTTATGTCCCGATTCTGATCGGGATGGAGGCGAAAGCTATGAATATAAAAGAAAGATGAAGAAAGACGAGCCTTTGCGCTTTACCTGCCTGGCCCTACGTCTTACATTCACTTGCAAATTGAAAGTAAATTAAATGCAGGATGTAATTCATCATTGTTCAATTGGCGATTTACGATCAAAGGACCATTGCCTTCCTGCCCTGCCATTATGAAAGCCCGGAATTGGGTAATGGGCATTTTTCAAAAAATTATAAAAAAACTAACCATTTGTCCAATCAGGGAAACTTCAATCGTTATTATTTTATACCACCGGCAAAATAAAAAAAATGAAAAATCAAAAATTCAAAAAACATTCCCGGTATGTTCCGGGTTTTCATTTCCTGACTTCCCGGATGATTATTGCCTCCGCTGTTGTCGCTATTATTTTATTGAGACATGACGGATTTTATCATACTACTTTTTTTGATTTGCTTGCATCATTAAGCCTGGGTAGCTTATTTTTTTATACGCGCCAGTTTGCAACCGGCTACCAGGACAGAATTATTCGTGCGGGGGAAAATTTCAGAAGCTACCGGTTAACAGGAAAGGAACTGGACCAGCGCTTTACAAAAAATCAAATTGTTGCCTTGCGATTTACGCATGATGAAGAGTATGCAGACCTAATACAAAAAACTATCAAAGAGAATTTACACCCGAAAGATATTAAACAGGCTATAAAACAATGTCGCGCAGATTATCATAGAATATGGTTGCGATGTGCCGAAATGCCTAAAGAATTAAAATTAGTGCCGATAGCAAAATCATTTGACGGCTGATAAAAATTTCTCATAATTATTTATTCAAAAAATCAAAACAAAAAAAATGAAAGAGTATTTATTATTGTTGCGTGGCGGAAAGCCAATGGCAAGTAAAACAGCAGAAGAAGGCAAAGCTGAAATGCAGGCCTGGGGTATTTATATGGACGGACTTGGGAAAAGCGGTTCATTAGTTATGGGCCTGCCATTAGTTGGTGGCGGAAAAACGGTTTTCGCAAATTCGGTAACTGATGAAGCCATCACTTCCGCAAAAGAAGGAATTGTAGGCGGTTATTTAATAGTAAAAGCCGAAAGCCTTGATGCTGCTGCAGATATTGCAAAAGGTTGTCCCCACATTACAAACGAGGGAAACATTGAAGTGAGGGAAATCGCACCGATGCCCGCCATGTAATTAAAAGGTATTATTTTAAACGGCTAACGGGGTTAAAAATACTGTTAGCCGTTTTACATTTTGATCATATATCATATTTAGACAAATGGAAGGCAGTAGGAATTGCTGAATAGAGGTGGCGCCTTTTAAAAAGGTATCACTTCTATTCAGCAATTGCATTCATTAGTAATGCCTGATACAATATTGATCGCTATTGTATACTTTCGCTGATAATAACATCTTCAACATAAAATAACCCAAATGATTGATCGCATCAAAAAAATTTGTTTTGTTTGGATAGCTATTTGTTCCGTACTTATTGTATCTGCCCAGAAAAATAAGCTTCCTGATTCATCAGCAAGCCGCAAGCCGCCTGCTGAATTACCCAAATCTGTTCCGAAACCATATAAAGATGTCATTACTAGTAAAGCTATAACCAGCAAAGGTTTTTTCACCGTTCATAAGGTGGAGGATAAATATTTTTTGGAGATTTTGCCTCAATTATTTGGAAGGGACATTTTGATTGTGAACAGGGTTTCCAAATCTTCTGTTGAAAGTCCAAAGACCTTTAGCGGTTATGCAGGCGACCAGATTGGCGAAAATGTAGTACGTTTTGAAAAGGGCCCCAACGATAAAATATTTTTGGAAAACATTTCTTACAATGTAAATCCCGATAGTTCAAAACCGATGTATGCATCGGTAATGAAAAGCAATATCCAGCCAATAGCCATGGCCTTTGATATCAAGGCCTTTGCCGGTGAAGACCTGGGCGGCGGCGTTGTAATTGATATAACCGATAACATCAGCGGAGACAATGAAGTTTTTGGCTTTGCGGTATCCGACAAGTCGCAATTTAAGGTAGGTACATTCCAGGCAGATAAATCATACATTGTATCTATACGGCCCTACCCAACCAATATCGAAATTACAACTGTAAAAACTTTCAGTAAAAGTACAGGATCTACTGTGACAATACCTGGTTTACCCCCTTCGCCGACGGCCACCGGAACAGTTACGGTAGAAATGAACTGTTCCATGGTGTTGCTGCCCGAAAAGCCAATGAAACCAAGATACCAGGACAACAGGGTTGGTTATTTTGGAACAAGCTATACAGATTATGATGCAAATCCGCAAGGTGTAAAAGACATCAATCTTATTGCCCGGTGGAGACTGGAGCCGAAGCCGGAGGATATGGAAAAATATAAAAAAGGTGAATTGGTAGAGCCTGCTAAGCCAATTGTATTTTACATAGATCCTACCACACCCAAAAAATGGATCCCTTATTTAATAGAGGGTGTAAACGACTGGCAGGCAGCTTTTGAAGCAGCAGGCTTTAAAAATGCTATCATGGGTAAAGAAGCACCCACCAAATCAGAAGACAGCACCTGGAGTATGGAAGACGCAAGAAACAGCGGTTTAATATACAAGCCATCTCCTGTTGCAAATGCCTACGGACCAAGTACGGTAGATCCGCGCAGTGGCGAAATAATGGAAAGTCATATTGGCTGGTTTCACAATGTAACTAAAACATTGCGCGACTGGTACATGATACAGGCAGGGGCTATTGATCCCAGGGCACGTAAGATGGTTTTTGATGATGAGCTGATGGGGCAATTGATTCGTTTTGTATCATCGCATGAAGTGGGGCACACCCTGGGTTTGCCACACAACTTTGGCTCTTCTTCAGGCGTCCCCGTGGAAAATTTACGCAATAAGGCATGGGTGGAAGCTAACGGACATACGCCCAGCATAATGGATTATGCCCGGTTTAATTATGTGGCACAACCGGAAGATAATATTACTGCACCAGGTATTTACCCCCGTATCGGCGTGTATGATAAATGGGCAATTGAATGGGGATACAAAATGATACCGGAAGCAAAAACTGCAGAAGATGAAGTAGCTATTCTGGATAAATGGATCGAAGCTAAGGCCGATGACAAACGTTATTATTATGGCCGCCAGGGCCAGCCCGATGATCCCAGGGACCAAAGTGAATGTATTGGTGATAATGCCATGAAGGCCTCTTCATACGGCATTAAAAACCTGCAGCGCATTCTTCCAAATTTAATTAGCTGGACAAAGGAACCGAATATGGATTATGAAGATTTAAAAGATATGTACGGGGAATTGGTAAGCCAGTTCAGGAGGTATATAGGTCATGTAACATACAATTTCGGGGGCGTTTATGAAACCCTGAAAAAGAATAACCAGGCAGGTAATGTGTATGAATATGTAAGCAAAGAAACGCAAAAAGAAGCCATTGATTTTATAAACAAGCAGGTATTTACCACACCATCCTGGCTTATAAATAAAGACATTTCCAGCAAAACAGGGACCAACGCAACCACCACTATTTTATCATTACAGGAAACGGCGTTAAACAGGTTGATGAGTACCATTACCATGAATAAAATGCTGAATGCCGAAGCTTCTGTTGGTAACCAGGCTTATACCTTAATTGATTTATTGAATGATTTAAAACAAATGTTGTTTACGGAACTTAACACAAAAAAGCCAGTTGATATTTACAGGAGAAACCTCCAGAAATCTTATGTGGAAATGTTGGGTAATCTCATTAATCCTCCAGTGGCAACCGGTGGATTTCGCATCGTATTTGGTAACGCCAATCCGATCATCGATACTAAGAAAACAGATATCCTTTCTTACTTAAAAGGCCATGCCCGTGAGGTGAAAACATTGGTTGATGCCGCAGCGACAGGTACAGCAGACAAGGCAACCAAATATCATTTACAGGATTTGAGCGACCGTTTAAAGAAAATATTAGATCCAAAATAGGCAGGTATTTTTGATCAAATTTAAACAGGTATTGGTAAACGACCGGCGCCTGTTTTTTCATTTGGCCCATCCTTCCCTATCCAAACTCCTGTATTGAATAGCTTCCGCTAAATGTTCAGCCTTAATATCCGCACTGCCCGATAAGTCTGCAATGGTACGGCTAACTTTTAATATCCGGTCGTAGGCACGGGCCGAAAGGTTGAGTTTTTCCATCGCAATTTTCAACAGGTTCTGACTGGCTGTATTGATCACGCAAATTTCTTTCAGCATTTTACTGCTCATTTGCGCATTGGAATAAACACCTTCATTGTCCTTATATCTCGCCTCCTGTATATCCCTGGCTTTAATAACCCTTTCGCGTATGCGATCACTTTTTTCAAACTGTTGGACCGATGATAATTCGCTGAATGCAACCGGGGTAACTTCCACGTGCAGATCAATCCGGTCGAGCAGCGGGCCCGAAATCTTATTGAGGTATTTCTGCACAGCTCCCGGCGGGCAGGTACATTCTTTATCGGGGTGATTGAAATAACCGCAGGGGCATGGATTCATCGAAGCGATCAACATAAAACTTGCCGGAAATTCAAGCGCTATTTTTGCCCGCGAGATCGTCACTTTTCTTTCTTCCATCGGCTGACGCATCACTTCCAGTACGGTGCGTTTAAACTCAGGCAATTCGTCCAGGAATAATACACCGTTATGCGCCAAAGAAATTTCACCGGGCTGGGGATTGCCACCGCCACCCACCAGGGCCACATCTGAAATAGTATGATGCGGGCTTCGGTAAGGCCTTTTTGAAATGAGGGTTGCGTTTTCCGGTAGTTTGCCTGCCACGCTATGAATTTTGGTGGTTTCCAATGCCTCCTGCAACGACAGGGGTGGAAGAATGGTGGGCAAACGCTTGGCCAGCATGGTTTTTCCGGCGCCGGGCGGTCCGATCAATATAGCATTGTGCCCGCCTGCGGCTGCGATCTCCAATGCTCTTTTTATATTTTCCTGTCCTTTTACATCGCAAAAATCTATTTCAAAATCACTTTGTGCAAATGCAAATTCTTCCCTTGTATTTACGATGGTAGGCGCTAAAGTGCTTTCGTCCTTAAAGAAATCAATCACATCATTTAAATGCCCAACGCCATATACTTTCAGGTTATTGACCATGGCGGCTTCGCGGGCGTTTTGTTTTGGTACGATCAATCCTTTAAACCCTTCTTTTCGTGCCTGTATGGCAATGGGTAATGCCCCTTTAATGGGCCGCACGGCGCCGTCGAGGCTCAGTTCTCCCATGATGACATAGTCGGTTAGCTTTTCAGGATTGACCAGTTGTTCACTGGCGCCCAATGTAGCCATGGCAATAGGAAGATCGAAGGCGGTACCGCTTTTGCGTATGTCCGCAGGGGCCAGGTTTACGATCAGCCTGGTACGGGGCATGTAAAAATTATTGTCTTTAATGGCGCTTTCTACCCGCAGTAAACTTTCTTTAACCGCGCCGTCGGGAAGCCCTACAATGATAGCGTCGGATTTGCCCTGGTTATT
>JBDTVX010000134.1:0-13211 GCA_040007015.1 Ferruginibacter sp.
TTTTGGGTTTTGCTGCTTCCATGTTTTACAAGTTTAATGGCAAATAAAATTAATTAAGATTTGAAGTAGCGAATATAATGCCTATTTTTTTGTTAAAGGTGGTTTTGTACAATTGAAGGATCGATGCTAATCCTGGATGATCAATGGCATTGGTACACATTTTACCGGAGGTTTTTCACCATCCCGCAAAAAAGCCGCCTCATTATTAATATGGGGCGGCTCTCTATATATAATTAAAAATGCTTATTTAAAATCGGCTTCTGTTACGCCTTCATTTAATTTGATCTCTTTATACTTAAATGGAATTTCCTGGCCACCTGCATTCCTGGTAACTTCAGTGGGCAATAAAAGTGTTCCGAATTTCTTGTAATTTTTATACTCTACCGTCATCGGTATTTCGGCATCTCCCTGCACAGTAGTAGTCTCTTCTTTTAACAGTAATCCGGTTTTTGTAGAATATTCCTGTATGGATGTTTTTCCACTGGGCATTACTACTTTTAAACGATAAGTTTCTTCGTCGTCTGTTTTTCCGGTACCCAGGTAATCGGTTTTATAGTCTGTATTGGTGATGTAATACAGTTGCGGTATCACTCCTTTTTCATCAAGCGCCTCTTTGATTTCCTTTTCAGTCAGATCCTTTTTTTGCGGTCCCTGCTGTTGAAATCCTGCTTTACCGTCGAATACTGCTTTCATTACGGTCATTGTACCCATTTTTAACTCCATAACCTGCATGTTGGGATTCATTTTTTTCTCGGTGCCTTCAAAGGACCTACCCATCATCTCCAGTCCGATCACAGAAGATATCGTATTGATCTTTTTAACTTCTTCCCTGCCGCCAATGGCTTTTAAATAGCTTTCCACAATTTCTGCCGCCGATATGTTATTGGTAGTTTTAACTGTTTCATTTCCTTTCTTATCGTCTGGTTTTTCCATTACAGGATCTGCATAACGGTCATATTTTTTTATGGGATAGCCCAGTCTCATTAATTTGGGTAATATTTTCTCACCATTACCCACGATCACGATCCTTGCATTGGTTTCACTTAAATATTGCCCGGCTACCCTTTGTATATCAGCAACCGTTACATTGTTTATTTTTTGCAGATAAGTCCTGTAAAAATCTTTTGGTAAACCATTGATTAAAATATTGGAGGCATAGGTGGCTGTGCGTGCAGGATCTTCCATCCCCAATGCAAATTTGCCGTTGTACTGAGCTTTGGCGTTATCCAGTTCTTCTTTGCTGATCTTTCCGTCTCTCATACTTAATATTTCACTAAATATTTCCGCTGCTGCACTATCAACCTTATCAGTACGTACCGCGGCACTTGCATTAAACAGGCTTTGAAAACGGCCACTCCCGATTTTTGAATAACTTCCGTAAGTAAAACCATGTTTTTCCCTGAGGTTCATAAACAATTTACTTTCGGCCCCGCCACCTAATATTTGATTGGCCACCAGTAAAGCATGATAATCCTTATTATTCATTGGATTATTTACCAGGTTGCCAAGGCTCAGCTCCCCCTGCACCGCAGTAGGAAGATCCACAAAATCAATTTCGGTTTTTGCCGGATTTTTAACAAGTGGAATAACAGGAAGGGATAATTTTTTTCCTGTCCAGTTCCCAAACGCTTTATCGGCCAGTGCTTTTGCTGCTGCCGGTGTAATATCTCCCACAAAAGTCAAATAAGAACGGGATGGGGTAATATAGTTTTTGTATGCTTCTTTTACATCCTCGAGTGTCAATCCCTTTACACTGGCTTCGGTTGTAAATTCACCCAGGGCTGTTTGTTTGCCATAGCTTAAAGCCTGGTTAACCCTTGCCGCAATAGCAGGTGCACTTTTTTCATTTACCTTTAAACCGGTGATGGTAAATGATTTTAATTTATCAAAAGAGGCCTGGGGAAAGGAAGGGTTTTTTATGCCATCTGCCATTAAGTTAAATGCTTTTTCAAAATACCTTGTTAAGGCGCTGGCAGAGCCTCCGGCCGAATAAAGACTTACTTCTGCGCCCATCATATCAACAGCTTCGTCAAACTTATCCTTCGGCATTGAGGTGGTTCCTTCACCCAGCATCTGGCCCATTAAGTCCAGCAGGCCCGCTTTTTTTCCTTCCAATACCGGACCTGCATCAATATTTAATGATGCGGTCACCTTTGGTAATTTATGATTTTCAACCACCAATACTGTCATGCCATTTGGCATATTAAATATGACAGGGTCTTTTATTGAAATTACGGGGGCCGCGCCTGCAGGGGGTTTCTTTGATCTGTCAACTTTCATTTGCGCAAAGCCATGCTGTAAAAAAACAACACTCAACGCAATTATAATTATTTTTTTCATGCAATAATTTTTATGAGATATATTATTATTTATAAAGATAGCCAGTTGCTACCGGGTTATTTTTTTGGTAAATAGTACAACACTACCCGTTGATTTTTATTGAGAAATTTTTTAGCCACATCCTGAATATCCTCACGGGTTATTTTTCTTATTTCATCCAGCTCTGTGTTAATGTTATTCGTGTTTTTATAAAATGTAAATCCATCGGCAAGGTTTTCCGCAACACCGAGCATTTTACTGTTTTTACTTATAAAATCATTTTCAAACTGGTTTTGCAATTTGGTAAACTCAGCGTCGGTGACCAGGGTGGTTTGCAATTTTACCACTTCTTCGTCCATATCTTTTAACAAGGTGTCCAGTGGTGTGTCGTTATTTGGAAAAGCGTAGATTATGTAGGCGCCATAATCCTCCAGCGAATAATTGAAGGAGCCTACCTGTACCGAATTCTTTTTGTCGTCTACCATTTTCTTAAACATACGGCTGCTATTGCCCTGGCTTAATACCGAAGATGCCATTTGCAGCGCCTTTGATTCTTTACTTGTTTCACCTGGCACCCTGTAAGCAGCTAAAATGGCAGGTACCTGTATATTGCTGTCATAAGCCGTATCAATAATTTCCTTTGTGATCGGATCTTCTTTTGCAGTAGTACGTGTAATAGGAACACCTGCGGGGATATCGGCAAAATAATTTTCCACAAGTGTTTTTGTTTTTTCAATATCAATATCACCTGCAATCACCAGCACAGAATTATTCGGGGTATAATATTTTTTATTAAAGGCCTTAAATTCATCCAATGTAGCGGCGTCAAGATCTGCCATACTTCCAATCGTTACCCAGTTATAAGGATGTTTGATAAATAAGCGTTTCATGATTTCAGCTACTATATTACCATAGGGCTGGTTATCTACCCGCAATCTTTTTTCTTCCTTAACTACTTCATTCTGTGTTTTTACACCTATTTCATTAATAACCGGGTGCATCATACGCTCGCTTTCGAGCCAAATACCGGTTGCCAGCTGGTTTGATGGGAATACTTCATAATAAAAAGTACGGTCCTGGGTGGTATTGGCATTGTTTTGCCCGCCATTGCTGCTTACAATTTTCATAAACTCGCCGCGCTTGATATTTTCCGAACCTTCAAATAACAGGTGTTCAAAAAAATGCGCAAAGCCGGTGCGGTTGGTCTGCTCATCCTTACTGCCCACATGATACATAACTGAAACCGCCACTACCGGGGCCGTTTTATCCTGATGCAAAATAACGTGCAATCCATTTTTTAAATTGTACTCGGTATAAGCTACTTTTTGTGCGGTGGCCGACAAAGTTGTCATCACCAGTAAAAGGTAAAAGATTGTTGTTTTCATATTTTATTTTATTGAATGCCAAATTTAGGGAGATATTATGGAGTTAAGAAAGAAAGCATATATTTATGATAAGTGGTAAATAACGGTTTTTTTGTAATTTTAATTATATGAGCAGCCAGATAAATATAAAAAATCGAATTCCCCGGACTGCGGTAGAATTATTTGAAATTCTACCCGAAGGGCTTTTGTGCGAAGTAATTGAAAATGTTTTATATATGACACCAGCGGCCGACTTTTTTCATCAGGAACTTAGCCTCGAACTATCAGCAGCCATCTTTAACGAGGTAAAAAATGCTGATGCAGGTAAATGTGTAGCCGCCCCTGTGGATGTTTTTTTAGATGGTGCAAACGCCTATCAACCCGATATCCTTTTTATTACCAGAGAAAATTTAGGTATCATTAAAGATGGAAAAATCAGGGGCGCTCCTGATATGATCATTGAAATTTTATCTCCTGCCAGCGTAAAATATGATAAAATTATTAAACGGGCAGTATATGAAAGAAATGGCGTAAAAGAGTATTTTATCATACACCCCAAAACAAAAGAAGTAATTGCATACTATCTTAAAAATACAAAATTTGAAAAGCAGGTAAGTAAAAACGGAAAAGTAAAGAGCGGGTTGCTCAAAAAAACATTTTCTTTTTAACCTGTTGGCCTTTTATATATTTTTTTCTTCAGGTATGTTATATATCCGGGCTGACAATCCAATATTTTGGATGCTTTTTTTAATGAGTCAGATTTTAAATACTCTTATTGGCAATACTGATGTCATCCTGTTAAGTTTACACGCTCCTGGCACAACCACAGGGTTAACTGCCAGATATGTATTAGATGGGTTGGCCATTTTCTTTTATCTGTATTTCCACTGCCATTCGTAACTTCCCCAAAAAATAAATAATGTCAGATAGAGAAAATTTTATACAAGCAATAAAGGAAGGTTATACATTTAAAAGTGAATCTGTAAAAATAGGCGTCGCAGTTTTGGATGGCGAAGTTGTGGATGATGCCGGTATTTATCTTCCTTTAAAAACAATGAACCGCCATGGATTAATCGCAGGCGCTACCGGTACCGGGAAAACAAAAACACTGCAGATGCTGAGTGAATTTTTGAGTGATGCCAGTGTTCCTGTTTTATTAATGGATATAAAAGGTGATCTCAGTGGCATTGCCGCAATGGGCGCGGTTAATGATAAAATAACAGAAAGGTACCGGCAATTAAACATGGAGTACAATCCATCCATATTTGCCACGGAACTGTTGACACTGAGTGAGCAAAAAGGAGTGCGTTTAAGGGCTACTATGAGTGAGTTTGGCCCGGTATTGCTGAGTAAAATACTGGGATTGAATGATACACAGGGCGGGGTGGTGGCAATGATCTTTAAATATTGCGATGATGCGAAAATGCCTTTGCTGGATCTAAAGGATTTTATTAAAGTATTGCAATATGTCGGTGATGAAGGAAAAAAAGAACTTGAAAAATTATATGGTAAAATATCTACCACCAGTACCGGAACCATTTTAAGAAAAGTGATTGAGCTGCAGCAACAGGGCGCGGGTACTTTCTTTGGTGAAAAGAGCTTTGAGGTGGATGACCTTATGCGCATCGATGATACGGGCCGTGGCGTGATCAACGTATTAAGGGTAACTGATTTGCAGGACAGGCCGAAATTATTTTCCACCTTTATGTTGCAAATGATGGCGGAACTGTACTCCATTTGCCCCGAGGAAGGCGACCTGGATAAGCCTAAACTGGTATTATTTATTGACGAGGCCCACCTGATTTTCCAGGAAGCCAGCGATGCTTTGTTGCAGCAAATAGAAACCGTTATTAAGCTGGTTCGTTCCAAAGGAATTGGTATTTTCTTTTGTACCCAGAATCCAATGGACATCCCGGCAGGAATACTCGGACAGCTGGGTTTAAAAATCCAGCATGCATTAAGGGCATTTACAGCAATAGACAGAAAAGTGATTAAGCAAACTGCGGAGAACTATCCCGAAACAACTTTTTATAAAACAGCAGACCTCATCACCAACCTCGGAATAGGTGAAGCACTGGTTACTATGCTGAATGAAAAAGGCATCCCTACTCCACTTGCCCACGTTATGTTATGCTCGCCCCGAAGCAGGATGGATATCCTGACAGACGCAGAAATTAGCGGTATTGTTGACAGGTCAAAACTGGCAGCAAAGTATAATCAACCGGTAGACGCAGAAAGCGCTTACGAAATATTAACCGCCAAATTGCAGGAAGCCGCTGAAAATTCGCAGGTGGTAAAAGATTTGAAAGTTTCCAAAAAAATAGAGAAAGAAGAACCGTCCACTTTTGAACAAGTAGCAGGCAACAGTATTGTAAAAAGTATGGTACGCACCGCCGGCAATACTATTGTTCGTTCCTTATTAGGTTCTCTCGGTCTTGGTGGAAGAAGCAAAAAGAGCAGCAGAGGTTGGTTCTAGCTGTTTTGTTACACCGAAATTAATAAAACCGGGAATTGAGAAAATGCGTACCACCCAGGTTGTTGTTACCCCTGCGATATTAGATTTGCTTATTATAAATTATACCAGCCGCTTCATTGGTTTTGACATTTTCAAAACCAGGTTCAAAATGAAAGGGTTTTTATCAATACGAATCAAAATATGGGATATATTAGAAATGGAACAGTGTAATACTTTCACCTGAAAAAACGATTGATAATTACCAACCGGACTTTTTTAACGGGAACGGCTATACGAAAACCTGATGCGGATAGTTGTGCAGGTGAAGTATTTGCCCCAAACCATCAGGCATTTAATATTTATGAATGGGTCAAATATAAAAGGGCAACATGAAACGAAAATGAATAATTAACACAAAATCAATCATTTACGGGTTACTTATGTTTAAATAAAATATGAAATATCTTGTAAAAGTGGATAAAATAATTTATAATAATCTTGTATTTTAACAAATAAGCACCTATCTTCGTTATGGTTTTTCATAGGATATTGGATTTTAAAGCGGGACTAGATTTCTATCTTGGTCCCTTTTTTTATTTTAGATACCCTGGTCTTGGATTTAATTTTACCAACCGATCCATTTATTGATTAGGATAAATATTAATATTTCCTTCCTTACCAACCACCAGTTTTTTTTCGGCCTGTAAATAATCGATCACTTTCCACAAATTTTCTTTTTTAAATCTTTTGCCGGTAACTAATAATTCTTTTATGCTCGGAGAATGTTTATTAACTGATTCAATAATAAAATGGGTAATCTGATCAAATTCCTGTTTACTTATTATCACGGATTTTTTATTAATGCAGTTATCGCAAATGCCACAGGCTTTTATATCCTGGTCATTAAAATACCTGGCTATCATTTGACTCCTGCAGGTAATGGTATTTAATACGTAATCAATAATAGCCCCTATCCTGGTTTCGAAGTTTTTCTTTCTCTGCAGGTAGTTCTCTAAATTGATAATAAAGCTATCGGCATACATCCTGTTTAACAATAAGGTAAGTTGCGGCTCATCTTTTTGCGGAGAATAATCAACTATGCCATACTGTTGTAAGAACTGCAGTTCCCGCTTTAGGTCAATGATGGTTTTTCGCAAAAATTTCGCCAGTTCACTTTCATAGATCGTGGCGGGATAATCAAATATTCCTTCATAACTGCGTAGCAATCCTTTCAGTAAGGGCTCATATAGCGGAAATTGCTTTTCAAAATCCTCCAGTTGTTGTCTACCTGTATTGAATACTAGTGAAGAAGGTTTAAAAAAGACTTCGTTAAACCGTACTATTTCTTCCTGCTCTAAAGTTTTGATGGCATAGGTGGCCGTGAGGATATTAAATTTAAAAGCGGTGGCAAAAGCAGCGATATCAAAATTGTAACTGTTCCCTTCCCCCGTCCCTGCCGCTACCTGCAGGTAATTCATTACGGCGATGTATACATTTTTTATTGTTGCTTTATCGGGGTAACGGATATTAGTTTGTAATTGCATATCTGCTATTTCCCGGTCGTTGTATAATAAAACCGCATAAGCCCTTTTACCGTCACGGCCCGCCCTCCCTGCCTCCTGGTAGTAATTTTCCAGGCAGTCGGGAACACCATAATGTACCACCGCTCTTACATCCGGTTTATCGATACCCATTCCAAAAGCATTGGTGCAGGCAATTACCCTGGTGGCATTACCGATCCAGTTTTCCTGTCTTTTATTTCTTTCATCATTGCTTAACCCTGCGTGATAATATTCAGCATTGATCTTGTTTAGCTTCAGCAGGTCGGCTATATCTTTCGTATGTTTCCGACTTTTGCAATATACGATCGCACTGCCTTTTACATTGTTTAAAATTTCAAGTAATTTATTTTGTTTGGATACTACATTAAAAACACTGTAAGAAAGGTTCGCTCTTTCAAATGATTGCCTGAAACGCCGGTGATCTTTTCCAAAATTTAATTTTTCACAAATATCATCCTGTATCAATGAAGTGGCGGAAGCGGTTAATGCTAAAACCGGAACATTGGTGAGTTGCTCTCTCAGGTTGGCAATACGCATATATGGCGGGCGAAAATCATATCCCCATTGAGAAATACAATGCGCTTCGTCTACCGCAAGCAGGCTAATATTCATGGAGGGTAGAAAATCAAGAAATAGATTTGTTTCCAGCCGCTCCGGTGAAACGTACAAAAATTTATAGTTTCCATAAGCCGCATTCTGCAAGGTTTTTTTTACTTCTAAAAAATTCATTCCCGAGGAAATGGATAATGCCGGTATGCCTTTTTTCTTCAGGGTTTCTACCTGGTCCTTCATCAATGCGATCAATGGGCTTATTACAAGACAGATCCCATCTTTTGCCAAAGCCGGCACCTGGAAACAAACAGATTTACCTCCGCCTGTGGGCAATAAAGCGAGCGTATCTTTTCCCTCTAATACACTATTGATAATGTCTTCCTGCAGTGGACGGAAATTGTCGTAGTCCCAAAATTGTTTTAGTATTTGATGGATGGAAATTTGTATCAAAACTTATATTTAGTAAACTTCATCATGACTTCCAATATTTTCAAATATCACTTCATTTTCAGACACAAAATAAAATATAACCCGTAAATCATGATCAATACTAAACGAATAAGTCTTTTAAGTTACCTCTTAACTTATGTGTACGCAAATGGGGATGGTATGGGCTTGTAAAACTAACGTAACCTTTTCAGTAAATAATTGCTGGGTTGGTAATTGATTTCTTATTTGTTTTTTTAGTTCTTGCAAAGGCAGTGCTGCTGGCTATCTTATCATTCTTCATTAAGTGCATTTCATAAATCTGAAGAATAATCATACAATTTTAGTCTTCCTGCTACATAAAGAGACTTGCTTTCTATTTGATTTTGGAGAATTTGCTGACGCCTGGTTTCAATAACTGACCGGTGAAGTATATTTTCCACTTCCTGCATTTTCTCTAATGACAGAGACGTTACGCTTTCAACAATGTCCAAATATCGGGGCATAATATTTATTTTTAAAATGTGCAATTACTAAATTTAATAGTTATCTTAAATTTTTCAGCCAATGAGCTATTTCTGTGGGATTATCAGAACTAAAGAGTTCTCCTTCAGTAGCCTCTTTCTTTGCATCCTGCTGGCTTTTCAATAAATACGCTTTTCTCTTTTCAAAAAGTGCTATAGAATTTATATCTTCTATTTCTTCCATTTGCTCCGTTTCCGGAGAAATTACTTCTTTTACAATGTCTGAAAAATTTGGCATGACTATATTCTAATAATTCAAATATACCAAATTTATACAACTTTTTTGTAGTTCAGTCTTATGGAATTCACCGCCAGTACCACATCGCTAAAACCCATTGCCAGTGCGGCTATTCCGGGATTTAGTAAACCAATTGCCGCTATAGGTATCGCAACAATATTGTATATAAAGGCCCAGAAAAGGTTTTCTTTAATTGTAATAAAGGTATGTTTACCCAGGCCCAATGCCAATGGCAAATGCCGGATGCCATTGTTCATCAATACCACCTGGGCGCTTTGCATGGCCAGCTGCGTTGCATCGCTCATGGAGATGCCAATGGTAGCTTTGGCAAGGGCCGGCGCATCGTTGATACCATCACCTACCATTGCTACCGGAGATTTGGCATTTAGCTGTTCTATGATTTTTAGTTTTTCTGCGGGAGATTTTTCTGCATATACCTTTTTTATTCCCAGCGTATCCGCAACCTTCCGGGTTCTTTCAATTGTATCGCCACTCAATAAAATTGTTTGTATTTTTTTTGAATGCAGGTAAGTGATCACATTTTTCGCATCATCCCTTATCGTATCTTCCATATCCAGCCACCCCGCCAGCAAGCCATTTTTTAGCAGGTACGCGGTATGGTTAGTGCCCGATGTAAGTGTTGCAGCTATCTTATAAGAACCCAGCTGGTAAATATTTCCATCGGTGTCTTCCGCCTTCATTCCGATGCCTTTTACCTCGTCAATTTTTTTCCAGTGTATTGCATTATTTATCTTCCAGTCCTTCGTGATCGCTTTTGCAATAGGATGATTGGAATATTTTTCCAAAGAAAAAACAATGCGTTTAAACTCGCCTTCATCAGGTTCGTTGGTTTCAAAACCCGAAATTGCAAACTGCCCCATTGTTAAAGTCCCTGTTTTATCGAAAACCACGGTCCCGATATTTTTGAATAATTCCAGGCTTTTCGCATTGCGGAAAAGGATGCCATTCCTGGCAGCCCTGCCTAAACCAACTGCAATAGCAGCCGGTGTTGCAAGCCCCATTGCACAAGGGCAACTAATTACTAACACGGCGATACTTCTCATTAAAGAATGGGTGGTATCAATGTTAAAAATAAAATAATTCAATAAAAAGCTGGCGAATGATATACTGATCACGGCAGGTACGAAAATAGCGCTGATCTTATCCGCCAACTGTTGTACCGGAGGTTTTTCACCCTGTGCCTGTTTTACCAGGTTTAAAATATGATGCAGCACGGTATCTTTTCCGGTAGCCGTAACCTGTGCCTTCACCGTTCCGTCTGTTACCATGCTTCCTCCGATCAGGGCATCTTTTTTTTGTTTGGATACCGGTATGCTTTCGCCGGTAAGCAACGATTCATTTACATGAGCCTCACCCCAAAGGATTTTGCAATCCGTTGGTACCTGCTCACCGGTTTTTATTAATACCAGGTCCCCTACATGCAGCAATGTGTTTTCCACAGGAAAGATCATTTCTTTGTGCTCACCATCAAAAGCGATCATATTGGCCATTAGTTTTTGGCTGCGGGCGAGTTTGTTAAGCTCTTTTTGTGTAGCTGCTACGGATTTATGTTCTATCCATTCGCCCAGGAAAACCAATGTTATGATTGTAGCGGTGGTTTCATAAAAAACATAATCCATTCCCAATTTCCAAACCGTGCCAATTAAGCTATATATGAATGCAGCGGTGGCGCCGAGGGCGATCAATACATTCATATTGGGTATGCCCCTGCGCAGGCTTTTGACCGCACTTAAACCAAAGTACCCCATACCAACTATATAAACCGGCACACAAATGGCCAATTGGGTCCAGGGGTTCATTAGAAAATGAATGTGCCATGGAAGCATATGAAACAGCAATACCAATGTAAAGGGAAGGCAAAAGCCGAATCGCTGGAGATGATTGGAAAAAAATTTATTCTTTTGTTTGGGTTTTGTTTCCTGGTCGTTTAAAACATGATACCCCAGGTCTTCGATCCCTTTAGCAAGTGCTTCTTTGGATCTATTTTCATTGAGATCAAAACTTACTTCGCTGCCAATGAAATTAACTTTTATATCGCTCAGTCCTTGTTTTTGAAGATATTGATTGATTGTTAAAGCGCAATTTGTACAAGTCATTCCTTCTACTTTCCATTCTACTTTTTCCATGATGCAAAATTATTCTTTACAGCAGTTAAACAATTACTAATCAAGGAAAATATCTTTGCAACATGGAGTTAATTTTTACACTGGAAGAAATTGCGGAAACTGCTCAAAAAATACTGGCCATAACGGAAGGTCATAAAGTATTTGCAATACATGGCGCAATGGGAGCCGGCAAAACTACCTTTATAAATGCATTATGCGGAGCAATGGGCGTCCCCGGTCATATTACAAGTCCCACGTTTTCTATTATTAATCAATATGCAGGGAGGGACGGAAAAATAATTTATCACATGGATCTATATCGTCTAAAGGATGAGGCGGAGGCTATTGATATCGGTGTGGAAGATTGTTTATTTTCGGGGGATGCCTGCCTGGTTGAATGGCCCGAAAGAGCTTTGGGAATTTTTCCCGATGACACTTTGCACGTATTCATCACTGCCACTGCCACAGATACAAGAAAACTGGTGATCGGTAATTTACCACCGGTGAAAAGGAACGAATAAAGATTTTATGCACGGATTTGACCGGATATCATTGAAAACAGCGAATACTCAAATGCAGTGTCGGTATTAATTTGTAATTTGTACCTGCCTTCCGGCAAGGGGGTATTTTCAATTTTAAATCATTATGGCTACATCAAAACCTTATGTTTCTCCTTCATTTTCATATGAAACCCTTGAGGAAACATTAGACGTTAAACCAAAAGGCACTGAACTGTTTATTGGCATTCCAAAAGAAAATTCATTTAATGAAAACCGTATCGCTCTTACACCGGAGGCGGTAGGCGTAATGGTAGCCAATGGCCATCGGGTAGTAGTAGAAACAAAGGCGGGAGAAGGCGCCAGTTATAACGACATGGATTATAGTGATGCCGGTGCAAAAATCGCTTATGATAAAAAAGAAGTATTTGATTGTGATGTTATGGTCAAAAGCGCCCCGGTAAGCGAAAGCGAATGCGGGTTGCTAAAGCCAAACCAGTATATTATCTCCCCGATTCATTTAGCTGTGATGAAGCGGGAAATTTTGCAGAAAATGATGGATAAAAAAATTACGGCGCTGAGTTTTGAAAATCTGAAAGATGATACGGGTCATAATCCCATTGTAAGAAGTATGAGTGAAATTGCCGGTAGTGCGGTAATGTTGATTGCGGGCCAGTATTTAAGTAAAGCGAATAATGGCAAAGGTGTACTGGTAGGTGGTATCAGCGGCATTCCTCCCACCAAGGTCATCATCATAGGCGCAGGTATTGTAGGGGAGTATGCAGCCCGCACGGCACTGGCCATGGGTGCCAGTGTGAAGATATTTGATAACAGTATTTATCGCTTAAAGCGCCTGCAAAATAATATCGGCGGCCGTTTATGGACCTCTGTTATTGAACCGAAAATTTTATCAAAGCAATTGAAAACCTGTGATGTTGCAGTAGGCGCCTTAAGCAGCGCCGGTGGCCGTACACCCATTATCGTTACAGAAGAAATGGTAAGTAATATGCGGCCGGGAACAGTGATCGTTGACGTAAGCATCGACCGGGGCGGTTGTTTTGAGACCAGCGAAGTAACCACCCATGAAAAGCCGGTATTCAGGAAATATGATGTGATTCATTATTGCGTACCCAATATTCCCAGTGGCT
>JBDTVX010000135.1:0-13207 GCA_040007015.1 Ferruginibacter sp.
TGGAAAGGTGCCCATCCGTTGCTTTATCTGCATCGATACTAAGGCTAAGCTGATTTTTTACCGGGTTTGGATAAAGTGTAATATCAGCTATCCCTTCATTTCTTATACTGCGGATAACACTTAATTTAGACGAATTATCCTTATCCACCGTGCGTAAACGATAGTAATTATTTCCTTTTGCCGGGTGAATATCCGTAAAGGTATAATTGCGTATGGTATTGCTGTTGCCAGTGGCGGCCACCTGCCCGATGCTTACGAAATTACGGGCATCATTGCTGCGTTCTATTATAAAACGACTGGTGCTTAATTCCTCCTGTGTGCTCCAGTTCAATATATTAACTCCATTGGAGCGGCGTGCCGAAAATGTAGCCAGTCTTACCGGAAGGGTATTTCCTGCAGAAGCAACAATAGTAAATGCTCCACGGCTGGCTGCCGTACCTGCAAAGCTGTAAACCCGCATATAATAATGCGTATTGGGTGACAATGTAGAAAGGTCGATCACTTCCGCGTTTGCTGCGTCTGTTGCGTCTGCACAGGTTACTGCAGTTCCTAAACTACCACAGGAAGCAGCAGCATAAACCTGTGCTACAATATCGCTTATACCTCCTGGTGCTGCAGGAGCAATGGTGAGCGTACCAGTGGGTGCCAGGGAAGAGGTGTTAAACTGAAACCATACATCATCATCGGCGCTGCCCACAGCACCAGCACATGAGTTGGCTACAAGCGTTAATGTAGCGCCTATTGTAGTCCCTGCAACAGGGTTAGCGGCTATATTGGCGCTGGTGATGGCTATTGCTCCGGCACAGGTATTATTGGCAGGAGTATTTCCTTCCGCCCCGGTAGTAAATGAATTAGATGTGCATGAATTTATGGCAGCTGCCGTGCCGATCCTTGGAACAATGTACCAGGAATAAGTTGTAACGGGAGTCAGGTTGGTAATTGGAGTGGATGTTCCGGCAAGACTTCCGATATTTACCTCGCTGCCTGCCGATGGTCCTAAATAAAAACTATAGCCATTGGCCCCGGCTACAGCATTCCAACTGAAAACCTGGCTTTGCGGAACATTGGTAGCTCCATTAACAGGCGCAACGATAGTGGCGCAAGGTAAAGCGGCAAAAGCCAATGAATCCCATGCAGAGAAATCACCTGCACCGCAGTTCGTTCTTACAAACAGATAATTGGTCACACCGGTTGTGATACCTGTTACAGAAACAGTATTGCCTGCAACTGTGGTACCAGTGGCTGGCGCTGTGCCGGTAGCGTTGAGCGCCCATTCATAACCTACCGGTGGTGCCACAGGAGCCGTCCAGGCAAAAGTAGCGGTACCCGCTGCGTAATTATAATTGCTGCCCGTAATAGCACTGGGTGGGCGGCAGCTTGGTTGATTTGCGACAACAACATCGTCGATTAAGATGGAAAGTCCAAATTCTCCGGTACCCCTGAAAATAATATAATTGGAAGCGCCATTGAAAGAGGCAGGAATATCATAAAAATATTGGTACCATCCTACAGCAGGTACCGCAGGTGCACTACCGCCAAACCTGATTATTTTCCCAAGGAAAGTAGCGCCTGTTCCGGAGGCTGCAGTATTTACATATACAGTAAGACTATCCTGGTCTGAATAAGTTGCGCTACGGTACATCCAAAAGGTAACTCTTTTGAGCCCTCCGGTAAAATCCATAACGGGAGTTATAAGATCAGCTTTTGAAGTGGGGTCAAATTCATAGCAATCATACCTGGCCATGCCTGCCCCGCTGTGAGGATTAACGGTAGGTGAGGGATTTTCGGTACTTGTGGTAACCCTGTCCCATACGTCTCCGGGAATGCCACTGGCGCTGCCGTCGCCAACAGATACTATAACAGTTGTCCAGCCCGCAGGTGGAAATGTTGTCGCATCAAAACTTTCAGTTAACTGGGCATTTACGGAAAAGGTACTGATCATTACAATGAAAAGTAAGAGTAGTGTTTTCTTCATGAGCATCTGTTTATGTAATTAAAAATGAAAAAGATTAAGCTAAATACAATTCGTAGGGAGGTAAAATAACGGTGCCTGCCAAATAATTAAATTAATAATCGCAGAACAACAGAAACAGTTTTAAGTTTTGGTAAATTTATATTATTAATCATTATGCGTGATTAAAATTAGCAATAATTTTTTGATATATACTTTCCTATCTTCGTAAAAAAAATTTCATACATGAACCTTCACGAGTATCAGGCCAAAGAGCTGCTTAAAAAATACAATGTGCCGGTGCAGGAAGGCATCGCCTGTAATACCGCCACCGAAGCTGAAGATGCATACCGCCAAATACACTCCCAATACGGCAGCAATTTTGGGGTAGTTAAGGCACAAATACATGCGGGCGGGCGAGGCAAGGGCACCATTACAGGAACCGATCAGCGCGGCGTTGCGGTAGGTAAAAATGCAGAAGCGGTAAAGCAAATTGCCCAACGCATTATAGGTGGCACATTGGTAACCATACAAACCGGGCCTGCCGGTAAAGTAGTGAATAAAGTATTGGTGGCGCAGGATGTATATTACGAAGGGGCCCACCCGGTTAAAGAATTTTACCTTTCCATTTTATTAGACCGGTCAAAAGGACAAAACGTAGTGATGTACAGCACCGAAGGCGGGATAAACATTGAAGACGTGGCACATAGCACACCCGAGAAAATATTTAAGGAATGGGTATACCCGGGAGGAATGTTGCAGGCTTTCCAGGCACGCAAGATCGCTTTTAACCTTGGCCTGGGTGGCGAGGCATTCAGAAACTGTGTAAAATTTGTAACCAACTTATACAATGCATATATCGGGCTGGATTGCAGTATGCTGGAAATAAATCCCTTGTTTAAAACCAGCGATGAAAAAATTATCGCCGTGGATTGTAAAATGAATGTGGATGACAATGCGATCATGCGCCACCCGGATATTGCTTCCCTGCGGGATATTACAGAAGAAGATCCGACAGAAGTAGAAGCAGGTAAATTTAACCTCAACTTTGTAAAATTAGATGGCAACGTGGGTTGTATGGTAAATGGCGCAGGCCTTGCTATGGCTACCATGGACATGATAAAATTAAGCGGCGGTGAACCGGCAAACTTCCTGGATGTAGGCGGTACCGCCAATGCACAAACGGTTGAAGCAGGTTTCCGGATCATCTTAAAGGACCCCAAGGTAAAAGCCATTCTTATTAATATTTTCGGCGGCATTGTCCGTTGCGACCGGGTAGCGCAGGGCGTTATTGATGCGTATCAATCTATTGGCAATATTGAAATACCGATCATTGTCCGTTTACAGGGCACCAATGCGGATGTGGCTAAAAAATTAATTGACGAAAGCGGCCTGAAAGTGGAAAGTGCGATTTTGTTAAGCGAAGCGGCAGCGCTGGTAAATAAAGCGGTGGCGTAAAACGGCTGTTGACATTTTTTATGTAATCAGATCCCATCCGTTAATCAACGGATGGGATTTTTTATGCGCTGGCACAATTGATAATGATCGTGCGGTAGGGGCAACCCTTGCGGTTGCCCTGGGCAGGGGTAAGCCCGGCCCCCACGTCAAAAATATTTTTTCCCCTTATACAAAAGGTCTATAAATGAAATGGTAAGATTAAGGTTTATATAATTTTCACTCAATATATTTGTATTGGAAGCTCCTCGCCTTCCCCCTTCCAACGCAATCATCACGCTCATAGGGCTGCTTTTGGAATTGATGCCATAACCAACACTGCCCCCAATATCGGTAATCTGCACATTTTTTACTTTTAGATAAGACTGGCCCGCATAAAATCCCATCTGAAAATATCCTTTTTCATATTCCCTGTTGTAATAATCCTTCTGCCTGTTGCTTTGCTGAAAACCAAAAGATATCCTGTTACTGTTTACAAGCCGGTAATTGGTTCCTTTATAATTAAGGGCTCCCCAGTTTTGACTTTGCACATTGATGGTATAGGTATATTTTGCGTTTTTGACAAATGCAATACCCGCATTGATGTTTCCTGGCAGGGTAAAAAAATTATTTTTTGCGGCATCACTCTTTATCGAATCCCCGGCGCTGCCGGTAACATCTGTTGTGTATTCAGCGAATAAAGAAGTTTTGGGGGAGTAAGTGATCCCATACCTGGATTCCCATTTGCTGTTGACGCGAAAACCAGTTTGCATTGCAAAATTGAAATAGTAATTACGCAGGTAAGTATTTTGCGTGGTAGTCAATGAAACAGTTGTATTATCGCCCGACAATAAATTTTCTACCTGCCTCAGCGAACCAAATAAAAAAGAAGAGGTAACACCGATAGAAGTATACATTGAAAGCTGGTACCCGTTTGCCCAATAAAACTGGTGGACGCCTCCATCCCCTTCATAGCTGGCTGAAACGTTTTGCAAAGTGCCTCCTATTGTTTTTAATGCGGTGTAGCTGTAGTTAGCCGTGCTAAATGGCTGCAACCCCACACTGCTTCCCCAATGCTTTGCCACTTTCATCGCAAGGTTTATTCTATTTACTTCAAAGTCTCCTGATTTATCGTTGGGCGCCGTTATGCCCAATCCTTTAAATATGGTCTGCCTGAACCTGCCGGACAATTCAAATGTGTAAAAATGTTCGTTTAACCCTGTCAGTGAGGCCGCGTTGCTGTTATTAATATTCCTGTTATCAGACAATGCAACACCCGCATCGGCCATACCGGTGTACCTGTTAAAACCACTGGTTTCTATATTTCCGATGCCCAATACCGAATAAGGGGAACTGTCATTTTGAGCAATCGCAAAACGAGGTAACACGATAAATAATACGGCTCCTGCTACGATCGGTTTTTTTAAAAGCATTTGATAGTTTATTTTATTTAACAGTAGCATAATAAATTTTTACCTGGCTTTGACTTTCCTTATTTAGCTTATCTCCAATCATTACCCGGTTAAAGGCCTGTACAGGATTGGGAGGCAATACCAGTAAGCCATTTTTATTGATATCTGTATTCGCGAGTTGCTGCTGCAGGTACGTGGTAATATCATAGGTGTAAGCGGTTTGAGTGCCATACAAATTATCAATAACAAGATTGCCATTCTCGGCCACCCCGCCAACTGATAAACTGGTGGATGGAAAATTGTACTGATCCGTTTGTGCAAGGGCTAAAACCGGCGGCAATGTATAAAAACCGGAAAAACTGTTTTTCACCGGCCTTATCACGAGGTCGGCCCTTATTAATTTTACAAAATTACTCAGGGCCGAAAGGCCGTGCAGGTACGGGAACCTGATCTTTGCCATTGCCCCGCTTATATATTGGCTAAAACCGGCATTCTGAGACTGGGATGAAAATATTTGCTTATTGGCTGGCCCAAGACCTGCAATCGGTGTACCGGTTCTGTCAGCGGTTATATTATTAAATTGATTTGCAATGTTGTTGATAGAAAAATCCACGTGTGCATCTGTAGTGATCACACCCGGACTTCGGTAATGCAAACGCATGGTTATACTATCCTTAAATCCCATGATTAAATTATTACCACCGCCGTCAACTATTGCGAGGCCCTTAAAATAATCTATGAACAGATCGCTGTTGGAAAGCTCGCCATCCGAGTTAAACATTTTATCAAATAACTCCTGCCCCAATGATGGCGAAATGGATATCGATATCGTATCCGTGGTTGCAGGCCGGATCACTAAACGGGTACTACCCAATACTGTTGAATTATAACCGGGGCTGTTGTTGTTATAAAATGCAAATTGTTCGTTGGGCAATATTATGGGATCTGTTAACTGGTGAATGGCAATTGTGTAAGGCGCCAGCGTATCACCGTAATAAGTTTTATTTAAAGTAAGGATCACTTCAAGTGAATCAAATATGGCTCCATTGGGGATTGTGGTAGCTGTTGGCGCACCCAGCTGAATAAATGACCGGGATGCTATATTGCCAAACTCGGGATCCTTATACCTGCCAACCAGCATAGCGCCTGTGCCTGAAGTAACAAATGAATCTACATAAATGGTGGAAATTTCAACTGTTGCGGAATCTACCAGTACTAAATTGGTAGTGCTGTTATCTACAAAGTCCGTACCCAGGTCAACTTCCACTTTTTTGCAGGAATTTAATAAAAGGCAAATGGCTGCTGCCAGCAATATAACCTGTACAAACCTGGCCGGCCCCGGTATAATTTTTATCATAATTTTTTTTTCATTCCGTTGCAATATTATTACCTGCCACTATGTTGACAATGTTAATATGTATCAGTAAGGTTTTTCAATCTACCAGCGTACAGATTGCGACTATGATGATTTTTATACCGCAACGGGCCCGGTTAACCGGTTCATTGAGGCTGAAGTTTTATTGATCCATTAAAAAGGTGCATTGGTATATGGCCATTGCCTGTAAATACTTTTTAACGATTATGCATATTGCATTGTGTATACTTTCGGAAAAAATAACAAACTATGTATCAATTAAAGAACAGTAGGTTACTGGGTATTTTAAGTTTAACCATGATGATCGGTTCCTGCACCAAAACAAGTACCACGGCGGATGTATTAGGTAACTGGGTAAGCCGCTCAGATTTTGAGGGAGTTACACGCAGTGAAGGAGTTGCATTTACAATAAACGATAAAGTTTATGTAGGTACAGGTTATGATGGCACTAACCGCCTGAAAGATCTGTGGCAGTATGATCCTGCCGGAGATGCCTGGCACCAGAAAGCCGACATGCCCGCAGCCGCAATTGCAAGAAGCTCCGCAGTAGGGTTTGCCATCAATGACAAAGGTTATGTTGGTACAGGTTATGACGGAATAAACCGTCTGGCCGACTTTTGGCAATATGATGGTGCCAGCAACAGCTGGACCCGGAAAAAAGATTTCGCAGGTTCTGCAAGATATGATGCGGTAGGCTTTGGCTTACTCAACAAAGGATATATTTCAACAGGCTATGACGGTAATTATTTAAAGGATATTTGGGAATACGACCCGGCCGGTGACAGTTGGATCCAGCCCAATAGCATGGGTGGTGGTAAAAGATCGGGCGCGGTAGCATTTGTTTATCAAAACAAAGCCTACATCACCACCGGCACCAATAATGGCAGCAGCAGCGCTATCAATGATCTATGGGTTTTTGACCCCACGGCCGAACCTAACTGGACAGAAAAAAGAAAGATCAGTAATGTAAGTACAGATGCATATGATGATGCGTATGCAATTGTGAGAAGCAATGCGGCTGCATTTGTGATGAATGATAAAGCGTATATCAGTTGTGGCGAAAATGGCGCTGTACTGCAGGATACCTGGGAATATGATTTTGCCACAGATACATGGATCAAAAAAACGGCTTATGAAGGAGTTGCCAGAACGGGTTCAATCGGCTTTAGCGTAACCAACCGGGGCTATGTAATGACAGGTAGAAGCAGCAATACCCCTTTTGACGATATTCGTGAATTTTTTCCTGTAGCCGAATACAATGCAAATGATTAACATGAAATCTACTTTTAATATCAATGCTGTTATTGTATTTGTTGCGGTATCAATAATGTATAGTTGCAATAATCATACGCCGGGTAACCTGCTTCATGAAAATAAACACCGGGGGGATATTATCGCTCAAACTTTTAAGACCGGAGATGGCTGGGGATATAATGTTTTTGTAAATGATAAATTATTTATTAAACAATCAATCATCCCGGCAATTGAAGGCAATAAAAGTTTTGCAAAAGAAGAAGATGCAATAAAAGTGGCAACCCTTGTAGTGAATAAAATAAAACAACACGAAATACCCGCTATACGATTAGATGAATTGCAACAGTGCGGAATTGTGAGGAGATGAATAATGAGAGATGAGTAGTGCACAACTCATCTCTCATCTCTCATTATGATGATTGTTCAACTATCCTGAACAAGTTGTTGCGGTAACTTTCGCCGATGGGAATAAATTTTTGGCCTATTACTATATCTTTTTTACTGATCACATCAATACTGCCCAATGACACTACAAAAGAACGATGCACCCTTATAAAGCCGTCTTTGGGCAACTTGGACACAAATGTTTTTAAATTCTGTAATGTAATAATGGGCTTTGCCTTATTTGTAAGATATACCTGTGTATAATCTTTCATGCCTTCGCAAAAAAGTATCTCATTAAATTTCACTTTGTAATATTTATACGCTGATTTGACGAAAACAAAATCAAACAAATTCAGCGGGGCATTTTCACTAACAGGCTGTAAATATTCTTTAGCGCTGCATACCGCGTTATAAAATTTATCAAAAGAAACCGGTTTAGGTAAAAAGCTGAATACATTGCACGCAATATCGTTATCAGAAAGTTCAGCTTTTGTGGCCAATACCACCACCTGTAACCTCGACCTGTTATTTAATAAAAAATTTTCCATTTCCTTATCGATCACCGTGGATACATCGCAAAATAAAATATCAATATCAAACTCCTGGAGATAGTGGCGGGCTTCCCTTGGATTTACCGGCTTGCAGACAACAGATATCCAGGGTACTTTTGCAGCATACTCCAACACCGCTTCAAATGTTTGCTGATGGTTACCTATGAAAAGGCATTTTATTTTTCTCATAACTATTTTTAAAGAATGTTTTTAGAAATATCTCAAAACTATAACAGATAGCATGTAAGAAACTGTGAAAATTAAAAGGCCGGGGGATTTACCGGTACTTCATTACTGTTTACCGTTTCACAAAATAAAGAATTAAGATTCAGTAGTTTTGCAAACGTTTGGTTAAGCTATAAAATTGATGCTATAGATGCGCCAGTAGCCTAATAATGAACAAAAAATACCTTACTATATTAATTCATCTTTCAGGCTGGACCGCTTTTTTTTTATTCCCCTTTGTGTTGCTGAATTTCCCCGCAGAACCCATTTGATCGCCTTTAACCAAATGCGACATCCAGGTGACAGGCATGCACTGCTGCCTTTTTTTATCATTAACAACCTGCTTTTTATTATTTTTTTTTATTTCAACCTGTTTTACCTGCTACCCGATCTTTATTATAATCAAAAAAAAATCCCTTATTTTATTGCCATATTCATATTGTTGTTACTGGCGGTTTACCTGCCCTCATTTATAAAAACCGAATTGATCCCGCCTTCCTAATTTCGGAAAAGAAATGCCCGGAAGGCCCTTCCGCGATATGGATGGTATATTTGGCTTCCTCCATTTCTTAATTATATGGTTTTTAAGCAGTATTATTTGCCTGGCGCAGCGGTATAGAAAAATGGAACAGGGAAATAAAGAAATGAAAGTGCAAAAGCTTGACTCTGAACTCTCTTATTTAAAGGCGCAGATAAACCCACATTTTTTATTTAATACATTGAATAATATTTATTCATTATCCATGTGCCAAAACGAACAAACACCGGAAGCGATCCTAAAATTATCCGCCATCATGCGATACGTAACGCAGGATGCGGAAGCAGAAAAGGTGCCATTGGAAAAAGAGCTGGACTACCTTACCAATTACATTGATCTGCAACAAATCCGCAGCAATGACCATCTCCGGATCACATTTACTGTAAACGGAGATACCCATAATAAAATTATTGCTCCATTGCTGTTAATCAATTTTATAGAGAATGCGGTTAAGAATGACGTTAGTAATCATACGGAGTGCTTTGTAAATATCACCATTCATATTATCGAAAGCCAGCTGGTGATGGAAGTGATCAATAAAAAAACGGGTGATATGAAAACAGATAGCACCGCTACGGGTTCAAACAATACCAAAAGAAGATTAGAATTGCAATACCCCTGCAAGCATTTACTTACGATCTATTAGTGAGACGATTTATATAAAGTAACTTTACAATTAAATTTAGCATGATCAGTTGCATTGCAATAGACGACGAGCCCCTGGCATTGGAAGTTTTAAAAAACTATGCCTCCCAAACCCCCGCGCTAAACCTGGTGGCTTCCCATTCCGACGCGGTTGAAGCAATGAATTATTTGCAGAACAACCCGGTAAGCCTTTTATTATTAGACATTTAAAATGCCCGACATCAATGGCTTCCAGTTATACAGGAACTTAGTTGTGAAGCCAATGGCAATTTTCACTACGGCCTATAAAGAGTATGCCATTGACGGCTTTGAGGCGGATGCGGTAGATTATTTATTAAAACCTTTTAACCTGGCCCGTTTTCAAAAAGCGATTACAAAAGCCATTACATGGGAGAAATATAAAGTAAACAATGAAAGTAAAACAGCTTCCAGGTATTTATATATTCATGAGGATTATAAAATGGTGAAGATCCCATTTGATGAAATAATATTTATTGAAGCGCCCGACGACTATGTTAAAATCCATACCGGTACAATATCTTATCTTACGCTGCTGTCAATGAAAAAAGTGCTGGAAATATTACCTGAAAAACAATTTATACGCATACACCGAAGTTACATCGTTGCTGCCGAAAAAGTAACCTTTTCGCAATTCCGAAAACTCGGGCTGATTAATAATATTGAATTGCCCGTGGGAGATACTTACCGGTCTGAAATACCGGATTTTAAAAAACATCCGTAAGGCGCCAGCCGATCCATTTAATTCAACAGGCACGCGGTAAACCGCCAAAACATCAGCATTCAATAAGGGGGAAACAAAAAAAAGAGACATCACTAAATGGTGATGTCCCTGAGCAATATTCTATTAAATTTATTAATTAAACCGGCGTTTGCCAGTAACCATAAAATTGACTATCATTTTAGTTCTTTTTATTGGGCTTATACCGCTTATCGGGTGTGCCATCTTTTTTTAGCGGCCCCTTTCCGCTATCTGCCGCATTCTTATAACGTTTATCGGGAGTACCATCCTTTTTTAATACTGCCGTTTTAGTTGTTGCTGGCTTGGCAAAAGTTACCTTTGTTGCTTTTGCCGCCGGACTCGTTGTAGTTACCGCTTTTTTGCTGGCGATCACCGGGGCCGTCGTTTTTGTGGCTGCCATTTTCTTTACAGCATGTTTCTTTGCTGCCGAATCCGTAGCTTTTTGGGCAGTGGTAGAACTGATAAATCCAATCATTATAACCGCAGCAAGAATTAATTTTTTCATTCCTTAAATTTTAAATGTTAAAACAGGTTTTTTAAAAATGCCTCACAAATGTATTGCCCCTTTGATACCGGCACAAGGGCTTAACTATCAGTTAACTTAATACATGGCTCCTTTTGATTTAACCACTGTTTAACCTTAGTATTTTGATACATAAAAAAATTTGTCTGCACCTTTGTATTAACATTTGTTAAGAAGCCACAATTTATGCGCTCAGTTACATTTAAATGGATCATCCTTTTATCTACGATACTAATTAGTTTATTGGTATCGGCGCAGCTATTCTGGTTAAATAAAATTTACACCTACGATCAAAAGGAGTTTACTACCAGTGTAATAAAAAGCATTCAGGGTGTTTACGAAGACCTGGAATTGAGTGATTCCTCGGGACCCATATTACAAAAGCTTATAGAACAACCTTCACTCAATACTTTCCTGTTCAGAATCGATAGTATCCCTCCAAAAGATACTTTATTGAATACCATTTTAAATAACCTGGAAGACTTTGGCGTATTCACGGATTGTAAAGTGGCTTTATATGATGACAGCATACATAATTATGCCTACTCAGTTTACATACCTACCGCGGCATCCAAACATCCGGATACCAGTGGTATAGACCTGCCGCTTTATAAAAACAATTATGCTTACATCCAATTATATTTCCCCCACCGGAGCCAATATATATTAAGCTCCATGTCGTGGTGGATCATATCAAGCATGCTTCTATTATTAATCTTAATTGCACTGGGCTTCAGCATGTTTCTTTTATACAGGCAGAAATTTTTAAATGAAGTTCAAAATGATTTTATAAGAAATGTAACCCACGAATTTCAAACACCGCTTACCACCCTGATGGTTGGCCTGGATGCGATTTCCAAGCCGTCTATTATTGATTACCCCGGTAAGCTTGAAAAATATACCAGGCTCATGCAGGGGCAAACTGCTTATTTAAAACAGCATATAGAAAACCTGATGAAAGTGATGAAGGCAGAGGCAAACGGGTTGGTACTTGAAAAAGAAGAAATAGTTCCCAATGAATTAATAAAAAAAGCAGTGGCGCAATTGAACATAGCCATTGAAGAAAAAAATGCTAAAGTGGAACTTCTACTGGAGCAACACAATAGCACGATAGCCGCTGACAAAAGTGGTTTATATGTAGCGATCCTGAATTTAATTTCAAACGCTGTTAAATATTCCAAAGACCCAATGATCATTGTAGAAACAAAAATAATGAATGGCATGTATTATATTTCAGTAAAAGACAATGGCATAGGCATAGAAGAACAATATCAAAAAAAATTATTCCGTAAATTTTACCGGGTGCCTACCGGCGATATACACAATGTAAAGGGCCTTGGGCTTGGGTTATATTTTGTAAAAAAAGTAATTGATGAAAACAAGGGCACTATCCATTTAAAAAGCATAACAGGCATCGGATCAGAGTTTGTTATTGAATTACCGACACATTAAAATTTAATTATCATGCAAACAACCAAAGCAACCATTTTATTTGCAGAAGACGACAGCAGTCTCGCGTTTATAGTAAAAGACACATTGGAAGATGAAGGGTACAAAGTTGTGCACTGTGCAGACGGGCAGACCGCTATAGATAGTTTTGATAAAGCAAAATTTGATATCTGCCTATTGGACATTATGATGCCAAATAAAGATGGCTACTCCGTTGCAAAGAAAATAAGGCAACAAACGGATGTAATGCCTGTGCTTTTTTTAAGTACAAAAAACCAGGAGGAAGACAGGCTAAAGGGGTACGACACCGGTGCAGATGATTATATTGCCAAACCTTTCAGCATGCCGGAACTCTTAAAAAAAATAGAAGTATTTTTACGCCGCAGTAAAAAGCTGCATTCCGATACGATTGAAGATTTCTCCATAGGAAATATTCTTTTCTCTTTTGTTAATTTAAAAATAAATACCCTGCATGAAACTTTTAATATTACGCAAAGGGAGGCCGACCTGTTAAAGTTCTTTTGCGAACATCAAAATAAAGTTGTTAAAAGGGAAGAGGTTTTAATTAATGTGTGGGGTAAAGATGATTTTTTTCTTGGCAGAAGCATGGATGTATTTATCAGCAAGCTCCGAAAATATTTAAAGGCCGAACCAAGCATTGTAATAGAAACGATTCATGGGATAGGCTTTAGGTTTACTGTACCAC
>JBDTVX010000136.1:0-13145 GCA_040007015.1 Ferruginibacter sp.
CCGTAAGCTTTGCATCCGGCGTGCTGGTGCCAATACCGGTATTGCCATTTTTTAACACCACCAGGGCATCGCGTTTATTATATTGCTGGCCATTGCCAATGGTAAACAAACGATCATTTTCGGCCCAATCAATTGCAGATTCTGGTTGGTAATCTGTATCATAACTGCCAATTACAGTTTCGGCATACGATTCCGCATCAGTTCCTTCTCCCATTGCAACGGAAACATCTCCATCAGCATGGGTTCCTTCTCCCATTGCAGTAGCGTATTTTCCTACAGCGAAAGAACCTCCTCCAAAAGCAGAAGATCCTACACCATAGGCCATAGTAGCAAAACCTGTGGCTATTGAATACTGCCCTGTATATTGGTAATTCCAATAATCCAAGGCATTGCCTCCTGCTCTGAATGCAGATTTTGAAGGGTACCATATTAACTTGCTTCCGGGACTTGTAGTATCGGCGCCAAATAAAACTGTTTTGCCCTCCGCAACATTAAACACGGCTCGCGGTTTACTAATACCTATGCCGGTGTTGCCATTTTTTAAAACTACCAAAGCATCGCTTCTGAGAGTAGAACTGGTGCCATTACCAATTGTAAATAAACGATCCATATCATTCCAGCCATTTTCTGATAAAGGGTTATAATCTGTATTCAATGCTCCCACCACGGTTTCATAGCCCGACTTTGCTATGGTAAACCTTCCCATGGAAGTAGAAAAATAGCCTGATGCATTACTACTGTTTCCGGTAGCTATGGAGCCGTAACCTGAAGCCCTGCAAAAGTTTCCGATTGCTATTGCATAATCGGATGAAGCAGTATTGAATGCACCCAGTGCAGCAGAATAATTGCCGGATGCGAGGTTGTTTTCACCCGCAGCAAAAGAGCCTGTTCCAATATTGTCATAGTCCCATTCTGTAGAGGATATAGGAATAAAGTGGTTTGTATAAAGTATTCCTGCCCTAAAAGCCGATTTGGTTGGATACCAGATTAACTTGCTTCCCTGGCCTGATGTATCTGCACCAAACAATACCGTTTTACCGGCGGCGATATTAAAGGACGCTTTTGGAGTTATTGTACCAATACCTACATTTTGCGCAATGCCATTTTCAGCTAAAAGAAATATTACGATAACCGGAGCAAATTTTTTCATATAAAATAATTTTGGTTGATATGCTATTTATTTTTCACGCCTCAATAGTTCTTTTACTGTTTTCAGAATAAAGCAAACCCGGGTTTCGGCCAGGCACAGCTTCCCGGATTCTGAAATTATCACACGCTGATAGCCCGGAGGAGGTAGGATGATTTAAAAAAGCAAAACGATCCGGCAAAATCCTTTCAATTGAAATAACTGTAAGCCTGGTTAAATTATACCTGTAAAGAAAAATAAAAACTGCTTTTCACAAATGTTTTTTACTCCTTCAAAAATGTAAAATTGTAACGAAAATAAAACCTAACATTTCTTAGGGGGAACCCGTTTATAGAATTGCCGGGAATGGTTAAGCCGCTGACAAAGCTTCAAAATTATTTACTGTACCGGGGGAGAGGTATTGTAAAAAGAAGCTTAGTACCATTGCCCACAGAAGTAATAAGCAAATAACGGGCATTTAATTTTGCAATTCTTTTTTTATAATTGGCGAGGCCATTACCGGTCTTACTTATTAAATCCTGGTCAAACCCTTTGCCATTGTCTGTTATGGAAACAACCAGTTGTTCTGCTATACCGCACTCAATAATAATGCTGGTGGCGCCAGCATGTTTGATGGCATTGTTTACGGCTTCTTTTATAAGCAGGTAAATGTTACGGCAATCTTTCCATTCTATTGTATTTACAGGAATATTTTCTGGTAACTCAAAACTAAATGCGATGCCTGCATTATTTAACATTTCGGTGCACTGGCTTCGTGTATAATAAATCAATTCTTCCAATTGCTGGTTGCCCTGGTTAAGTGCCCAGATGATCTCATTCATTTTTTCCACCGCTTCATCGCTCAGGGAAACGATCTTATTAATATCGCTATCGCTCACCTGCCGGTTTGTTTGCATGGAAGAACTGAGATAACGGATCCGGCTCAGGCCTGCACCTACATCATCGTGCATATCAGCAGCAATGCGGTTGCGTTCATCCATAAGCGCCCGCTCCCGTTCTAAAAGGGCTTGCTGCTTTTTTATTTGTTGTATGTAATAATACCGGATTGCAAAAAATACCAAGCTCAATAAACCAAGAACAGCGAATAATTTGAACCACCAGGTTTGATACCATGCCGGCAACAGGGTAATATACAACAGGCGTTCTGCGCCTGCAATTTGTTCATCACGGCTTTTGCATTTGATATGGAGTGTATATTTGCCTGGTGTTAAGTTGAGGTAAGAAAGACCCTGTTCATTTTTCACATTATGCCATTTTTTTTCGGCGCCTTCCAGCAGGTAACTATACAGTAAATTTTTTCCTTCTGTAATTACCAGGCCTGCAAAGCTCAATGAGAAAGCGTTGTTGTTGGGTGGTAATATTACCTGCGATACATTGTCTAATAATGTATCTGTCAAAAAAGCTTTGCCCATTACCTGTAGATTGGATATACTGATGGGGATGATTTGCCTCGTACTATCCGCTGGTTTGGTATTGATGATGCCAAAAGAAATATTGTCTCCCTTTATATTACCGTACCCAAGTTGATGATCTGGCAATAGCGTTAAAAAGCCTTGAGCATTTTCATTATTCAACCCATCCCTGATCGTATAATTTTTAAAACTGAAATTATTGGGGTTAAAAGCAAACAGCCCTTCTGAACCATTGCACCATACCATGCCATCATCGTCACAAACTAATTGACTTGAACTACTTGCAAAATAGCCCTCCGCCTGACTGATATGCCTTATCCATTTTTGCGATGAAATACTAAAAATATAAATCCCATTGTCATTGGTACCGCACCATAGCTGTTCTTTTTTGTCAATACATAAACTTGAAATGTTTACTGATTTTCCGTTGATATAATTCGCCGGTATAGGAATAGCAATTTTTTTCCCACCGGATTCATTGTAGCAATAAATACTATCGCCACTCAGGGTGCCTATATAGAGTATATTCCTCCTAAAGACAAGGGCGCTGGCCCGTGAAATGGATAAATTTGTTACGGTGTGAGCTGCTTTATGATAAGCAACGACACCTCCTATGCCTGCGAAATAGATGTTTTCGGGAGATTTGCAAATGTCCAAAAAAGGCAGGTTTTGAGAATTAATAAATTTCTCTTTGTAAACTATTGAATCTAATGTATGGCTGTCCAGATCAAACTTCCACATGCCTCTATTCATGGCAAAGTACAGAATATTACTTTCCGCAATAAAGTTGTTAACTACTTTATTATGTTGCGCAAAATAGACAATAGTATCACGGCTGATTGTTTTTGCAGTAGTGCTTAGGTTAACAATACTATTGGTATAATAGGGGTTGATGCTGTATAATATTTGCCGGCTGTTGTCATAATACATAAGGCGGTCCTGATCCCATCCCGGGATACTTAAGGTGGATGAAAATAATTGCCTGGAAGCATTAAACAGGTGCAGCCCCTCCTTTATAGAAGACATCCATATATTACCCTCATCATCCCTATAAATATCTTGAATCTGTTTTATCTTTGGATAATCAAATGCTTTCGTAAATAGGCCGGTGCGGTGGTTAAAAAAGTAAAGGTTGTGGTATCCAAGCAGCCATTCATCCTTATTCCAGTTCAAAATTGCCACCACAAAGTTTGCTGTTGATCCGGCACCGAATAAATAATGTGTCCATTTGTTGAGTGCTCTGTTATATTTGTAAAGGCCGTCAAAATTTGCCGCTATCCATATTTCTTCCGGGTATTCTTTCAATAGAGGTAGCACTCGGCAAGGCAGGTAAATAATTTGTTTATCTATTGGCTTTGCTATTTGAATATATTTTTGCTTTCCTTCTTTATCTATAATTACAAAGCCATCATTTACGGCAATAACAAGTTCCTTCTTGCTTGTTTCCTGTATGCTTGACACTGAATGAAAATAATCTTCTTTTATACCCAGGTAGCTTGCCGGAGCGTAGTGTTCCAATTGCCGCTTTATTTTATCAAACAAATAAAGGCCGGCGCCGGCGCTTCCTACCCATTGCCTGCCCCTGCTGTCTTCAAAAAAGCAAAACACCTCACCCAACCTTATTTTATTTCCATCTTTGTAGCCGTCAGTATAATTGGTAAGTTTTCCATTGCTATAATTAAACATTGTGATACCTGCCAGGGTCGCTATCCAGATATTATGCTGTTTATCTTCTGTAATTGAATTGATTGCTTCGTTAGCAATGCTGTTGCTATCATTATTTAAATGTCTGAACGTAAGAAAGGCAGAGCCATTGTATCGCTGCAGCCCCCTGTTTGTACCTATCCACAAAAAACCCCTTGCATCTTTATAGGTGCACCTTACCTCGTTACTGCTGATACCATCAGCGGCAGTATATGTTTTAAAATTATAAAAAGGCTTGTGAACAGCCTGGGAGGCGAGCAAATGCGGAATAAATAAAATCAATACAACAAGAAAAAATACATTTGATTTTTTATTCCTCTCATTATTCATTTTTATTTTCGATATACTTTGTTGATAGCTTCTGTTTTATTAGTAACATGCAGTTTTTCATAAATGTTATGAATATGCTGTGTAACCGTGCCAACAGATATTGAAAGCCTGGCGGCAATTTCTTTATATAAAAATCCTTTTGACAGCAAGATAAGGATTTCATTTTCTTTTTTGGTAAGGCTTTCATGCAAGGGCGTTTTGCTTCCTTTAAAATGATTGATCACTTTCCGGGCTATTTGTGTGCTCATCGGGCTGCCTCCGTTATATAGTTCTTTGATGGCTTCCAATATTTTTTCAAACGGTGTTTTTTTTAGCAAATACCCGCTTGCCCCGGCTGACAAAGCGTCAAATACTTTTTCATCATCTTCATAAATGGTAAAGATCATAAACTGCGTACCGGGACAATCATCCTTTATTTTGATGATACATTCTATACCGTTTATCCCGGGCATATTTACATCCATGATCACTACATCCGGCTGGGCTTCCTTAATTAATGGCATAGCATCTTCCGCATTGGAAGAAGAAGAAAGCAACAACATATCGGGCTGTTCTTTTATCAATCGCTCAATACTGCTCCTTACTTCCGGTAAATCCTCTACAATGCTTACAGTGATCATTGTACAAATGTAAAAATCCCTTTGTAAATTGTTCTATAAGATTTATTAGGGGTTGGGTAATTGAAATGAATAATGCATAATTCTAAAATTTCGAGACTTTTCTGCCAGTGGGCACACCTACAGCCTCACGCCTGCCAGGTGTTGCAGGAGTCAGTACCGACAAATGTTATCGGCCGAAATATTCCTTTTCCATAATAAACCATCTACCCTATCTTTGGGAAAATTTTAATTCTTCATTTTTAATTTTTAATTAATAATGTCAGTTTTAGTAAATAAAAACTCAAAAATCATTGTACAGGGTTTTACCGGTACAGAGGGAACATTTCATGCCGAGCAAATGATAGAATATGGCACCATCCTGGTGGGTGGTGTTACACCCGGCAAAGGTGGCAGCGTCCATTTAGGGAAACCTGTGTTCAACACAGTAGCGGATGCAGTAAAAACCACCGGGGCTGATGTAAGCATTATTTTTGTTCCCCCTGCTTTCGCGGCTGATGCCATTATGGAAGCTGCTGACGCAGGAATCGGGCTGGTGGTGTGTATTACAGAAGGCATACCGGTACAGGATATGGTGAAAGTGAAAAATTATTTGCTGAATAAGGATACCCGCCTGATAGGGCCCAACTGCCCGGGTGTAATAACAGCCGGCGAATGCAAGGTAGGTATCATGCCGGGCTTTATTTTTGTGAAAGGAAAGATTGGTATTGTTTCAAAAAGCGGTACGCTTACCTATGAAGCTGCAGACCAGGTAGCCAAAGCAGGATTGGGAATTTCCACGGCTATTGGAATTGGCGGCGACCCCATCATCGGTACCACTACCAAAGAAGCAATTGAATTATTTATGAATGATCCGGAAACGGATGCCATTGTAATGATTGGGGAAATTGGAGGTGGCATGGAAGCGGAAGCGGCTTATTATATCAAAGCGATCAGCCATAAAAAACCTGTGGTTGGTTTCATTGCCGGCCAAACTGCACCTCCGGGCCGCAGAATGGGTCATGCGGGCGCAATTGTAGGTGGCGAAGATGATACCGCTGCCGCCAAAATGAAAATTATGAGCGAGTGCGGCATTCATGTAGTTGCAAGTCCGGCGGATATTGGTAAAACAATGGCGGAAATAATGAGGAAATAGTTAACAGGTGATCACTTACAAAAAAATATATTTACCCCGGCGAAAACCGGGGTTATTTTTTTTAATACCCGGCCACACCACCGGTCGGCACCGAAGGTCAGACTGGTGAAAGGGTAATAGCCATTTGGAAAGAACAGGCCAGGGCCTGTCCCTACAATCGCTCACTTTACCACATTTCGCAACCCATTCCTGCAATTTGTTAAAACTAAATGCAATCATTTAATAAAATCCGGCGCAATTTATGCAATGTGCAGGTTTATTACATCTTGGAGGCAGTCATTATCTTTCTTTCAGAAAATAATGCCCACTTAACAAATTGTACCTTGTAAATAAAACCGGATGACTATGTTTTTAAAGAAATTATCGCTGTTGTTACTAATATTAACAACCCTTTCAACTTCACCAATGGCACAAGCAAAAGACGACTATTCAATAAACTGGAAAAAAGTAACCGACTTTGAAAAAAAAGGCCTAACCAAATCCGCGTTGCAGGAAGTAATGACGATCTATCAGCTCGCCATTAAAGATAATAATGACGCACAGCAAATAAAAAGCGCCATGTACCAGGTAAAGTACAGGAATATGACAGAAGAAGACAGCCGGGAGAATAATATCTTTTTTATTGACACGTTAATTGCAAGGGCAAAAACTCCTGCTAAAAATATATTGCAAAGTATGCAGGCCGAAATGTTTTGGCAATACCTGCAAAATAACCGCTATAAATTTTACAACCGCACCAAACTGGCGGAAGAAAAAAGCAAAGACATCAGTACCTGGAGCCTGGATAAATTGCACTTCACTATCTCGGGGCTATACCTGGCTTCACTCAGCAACAGCAACCTGTTAAAAGAAACAAAGCTTGATGGTTTTGACCCTATCATCGTTAAGGGGCAAAACACGCGGCAACTTCGCCCCACCCTTTTTGATTTTTTATCGCACAGGGCCCTGGAATATTTTATCAATGATGAGCGCGACCTTACCAAACCCGCTTATAGTTTCATCATCAACGACCCGAAAGTCTTTGATCCGGCCGCGGAATTTGTGCGTGCCTCTTTTACTACAAATGACACGGCATCGCTTCATCACAGGGGTATTGTTTTACTGCAGGAAATTTTGAAATTTCATCTAAATGATGCCAATAATAATGCCTTGTTGGATGCAGACCTGGAACGACTGAATTTTATGTTTCAATATTCGGTAAATGAGAATAAAACCACTTTATATGAAGCGGCATTAAAAAATATAGAGGAGAAATATGCCGGGAACCCGGGCATTGCCCAGGCCATGTATTTAAGAGCAGGTATCTATTACGGCAAGGGCCAGGATTTTCTGCCATTTACCAAAACGGATAATCAATATGAAATAAAAAGGGCCAAAGAAATCTGCGACGAAGTAATCAAAAAATTTCCAAAAACAGAAGGTGGCATTAATTGCACCAATTTATTATTCCAGCTGTTAAAACCTTCGCTTAACCTGCAGACGGAAAAAGTAAATGTGCCCAACCAGCCATTTAGAACACTGGTAAAATATAAAAATGCAAAGACCATTTATTTCCGGATAATTAAAACATCCAAAGAAGAAATAAAAAAAATGGACCGTAATAATTATGATAAATTATGGAAAGATATGATTGCGCTAAAATCAATCAAAAGCTGGAATGTACCCATGCCCGATTTGCAGGATTACCAGCCCCATGCCGCTGAAATAAAAGTGGATGCATTGCCCAATGGAATGTATTTTATATTGGCCAGCCTGGACGAAGGGTTTTCCATGCAAAAAAATATTATTGCAAAACAACTGATCTACGAAAGCAATATCAGCTATATACACAATACCAATAACGAGTACAATGTGTTGCATCGGGAAACCGGGCAACCCCTGCCCGGCACGCAGGTACAGGTGTGGGAAACCAAATACAATTACAATACCAGCAGGAATGATGAAATAAAAGCGGAAAGCTATACAACAGATAAAAATGGGTATTTTAAACTGAAGCCAGCAAAGGAATACAGAAGTTTTCTTTTGCAGCTGACTGGTAAAAATGATGAGCTGTTCATGGATGAAAATAATTATGACAACTACTATAACAGTTACGAACAAACGCTAAAACCCATCAGTTTTTTGTTTACGGACCGTTCCATCTACCGCCCCGGCCAAACGCTTTATTTTAAAGGCATTGTTTTGAAAAAAGGTGATAACCCTGCTGAAACATCCATTATACCCGGCTTCAAATCCACGCTGGTATTAAAAGATGTAAACGGGCAAAAAATAAGTGAATTGCAAATGCTTACGAATGAATATGGTTCTTATCATGGCTCATTCAAATTACCCGAAGGACTATTGAACGGGCAGTTTTCATTATTTGATGAAACCACCAATACAACACAATATCTTAATGTGGAAGAATACAAGCGGCCGAAATTTTCTGTGGAAGTATCAAAGCCAACCGGCACCTATCGTTTATACGACAGCGTAAAAGTAACCGGCTCCGCAAAAGCCTATGCAGGTAATACCATTGACGGGGCAACAGTAAAATACCGGGTCGTTCGTAAAGTACGCTTCCAGCCATGGTGGTATGGCGTTTACGGTGGCTACGGGCGCAAAATAATGCCGCCCGGAAGATCCTCCGACGAAATGGAAATTACCAATGGAGAAACAATCACCGATGCCAAAGGAGAATTCAGGATTCAGTTTAAAGCCATACCGGATGAAACCATCAATAAAAAGGACCAACCAACTTTTTATTACGAAGTGAGTGCAGACATCACCGATGTAAACGGAGAAACCAGGAGTGGTGAAACTTCTATTGCAGTAGCTTACCAGGCAATACAGTTGAATATAGACGTGGCTGATAAAATAAATGCGGACAGTTTGAAAAATTTAAAGATCCGCTCAACAAATACCAATGATATTTTTGAGAAAACAAAAGTGAATGCAACTATATATAAAGTGCGGTCTCCCAATAAAATTTTCCGGGCAAGATATTGGGAAATGCCCGACCAGTTTGTAATGAGTAAGGATGAATACGAAGGATATTTTCCTTACGATATATATAAAGATGAGGACCAGGCAGCTAAATGGCCCTTAGGTGAAAAAGTTGCAGATAAAACGGATTCTACCAGCGTTAATGGTCAATGGTCAATGCTCAACAATTCCCCTGGTGCAGGCTGGTACAAAATTGTAGCCACTACAAAAGATAAATATGGTGAAGAAGTTAAAGCCGAAAAGTTTATTTTGATTCAAAATGATGCAAAGGGCGGGGAAGAGAAGAGTGCCGTAACCGTTATAGCGCAACAAAATGAAATGCATCCCGGTCAGAAAATTAAATATGCAATCAAAACCGGTTTTGAAAATATATGGCTGATACATACCATCAGTAAGATGGATAAAACAAACACTACCACTTACCAAACTATTAAACCCAACCAGCCTTATCAAAACGAAATTGGTGTAACCGAAAGCGATCGTGGAGGTATGGCGATGAGTTATGTATTTGTACAACACAACCGGGTTTATAAAGGCAATGAAAATTTTTCCATACCCTGGGATAATAAAGACCTGGCTATCAGTTACCAAACTTTCAGGGATAAAATATTACCAGGGAGCGAAGAAAAATGGACAGCAAAAATAACAGGTAATAAAGGTGAACAGGTTGCTGCGGAAATGCTGGTAAGCATGTATGATGCAAGCCTGGATCAGTTTAGCCCGCAAAGCTGGACTGCCCTGAATATCTGGCCAGGCCTCGTCAATAGTGTTGGCTGGAGTGAGAACGGATTTACTGCAGTTAGCTCAGAGGGGTACGACAGGATAATGAATGATTATTTGAGGACTGATCCTAAATCGTATGATAGGTTACTGCAGGTTTTTTCAAACAATGGTGTTGTTGCAATTGGTTATGGTACCCGAAAAAGAAAAGATGCCGTTGGTGGAATAAACCAGGTTGCTGATATGGCAATGATGGCCGCGCCAATGGCAAATCAAAAGCTGGCCGGAAGGGTCGAGGGTATTCAAACAGATAAAAATCTAGAAATGGCAGATACCGCAACAGTAGCGGTACCGGATATCCAACAACCAGCAACAAACAACAACACTGTCCAGATCCGTAAAAACTTTAATGAAACCGCTTTCTTCTTTCCCGATCTTACAACCGATGAAGCAGGAAATGTATCCTTTAACTTCACCATACCGGAAGCATTGACCCAATGGAAACTGATGACATTCGCACATACCAAAGAACTTTCAAGCGGATACCTGGAAAAGTTATTGGTAACACAAAAACCACTAATGGTTCAACCCAATGCGCCAAGGTTTATGAGGGAAGGCGACCGCATGGAGTTTAGCGCTAAAATTGTAAACCTTAGTGATAGTGAAATAACCGGTACGGCTCAACTTGAATTACTGGATGCCGCCACCAATAAACCCATCGATGGCTGGTTTAAAAATACTTTACCCAATCAATATTTCACCATCGCAGCGGGACAAAGTGCAGCTGTTAAATTCCCATTGGAAATACCATTCAATTTTAATTCGGCAATGACTTACCGGGTTACAGCTAAATCTTCGAATAACGCTTCGTCCGGAGTTGCAGGTTTTTCAGACGGTGAAGAAATGGCCTTGCCTGTTTTAACCAACCGGATGCTGGTTACGGAAACCTTGCCTTTAAATTTGCGCAATACAAATAAAAAAGATTTCAAATTTGAAAAATTACTCAATAGCGGCAGCAGCAGTTCGTTAAGCAATCACGCATTAACCGTTGAATATACATCCAACCCTGTTTGGTATGCGGTACAGGCTTTACCATATTTAATGGAATACCCATACGACTGTGCAGAGCAAACCTTCAACAGGTATTATGCAAATAGTTTAGCGTCTTTTATCAGTAATTCAGTACCAAAAATAAAATCGGTATTTGAAAAATGGAAAACGCTTGATACAGCCGCTTTGATGAGTAACCTGCAAAAAAATGAAGAATTAAAATCGGCATTATTACAGGAAACACCCTGGGTACTGGCAGCACAGAACGAAGACCGGCAAAAGAAAAATATTGCCTTATTATTTGATATGGTAAAGATGAGCAGCGAAGCAGATAGGGCGATCAATAAGTTAAAGGAGATGCAGAGCCCGAATGGAGGATTTGTGTGGTTCAAAGGCGGCCCCGATGACAGGTATATGACCCAGTACATTATAACCGGTATTGGCCATCTTCGGAAACTAAATGCTTTATCAGAAAATGATTATAAAAAAATAAAAATGATGGTGGATAAGGCTATCCCCTATCTTGATAATAAGATAAAAGAAGATTACGATAACCTTATAAAATACAAGGCCGATCTTAAAAATAACAATTTAAGTTATGTACAAATTCAGCACGGGTATATGCGGAGTTTTTTCAATGAGTATCCAATCCAGGCCACTTCGCAAACAGCTTATAACTATTACCACGGCCAGGCAAAAAAATACTGGTTGAACAATAGCAAATATATGCAGGCAATGATCGCCCTGACATTGCATCGTACAAATGAGGAAGCCACTGCGAAAGCCATTATATCATCATTAAAAGAAAATTCCATCAATAAGGAAGAGATGGGTATGTATTGGAAAGAATGGACCACCGGCGGCTATTATTGGTACCAGGCGCCCATTGAGAGCCAGGCTATGATGATTGAAGCTTTTACCGATATCGATAAAAACAACAATACGATCAATGATTTGAAAACATGGTTGCTAAAACAAAAGCAAACGCAAAACTGGAAAACAACCAAAGCAACTGCAGAAGCCTGTTATGCGTTATTATTAGGGGGAAGTAATTGGATGAGTGAAGAAAAGGAAGTAATCATTACTTTAGGCAATATCGCCATCAAAAGCACGGACGATAAAACAGAAGCCGGAACAGGTTATTTCAAAAAAACAATTCCAGGCGAAAATATAAAACCAGGGATGGGCAATATATCGGCAGCTATCAATCCAGCAGACTCCGGGAATCCGCCAGCTAACGGAGGCAGGGAGCACGGGAGCACGTCCTGGGGCTCCGTTTACTGGCAGTATTTTGAGGATCTTGATAAAATAACCGCAGCTGCAACCCCTTTGAAGTTAAACAAGCAGTTATATATAGAAAAAAATACAGATAAGGGACCGGTATTAGAAACTATCGGCGATGGCGCCACATTAAAAGTAGGTGATAAAGTTAAAGTGCGCATCGAATTACGGGTTGACCGCGATATGGAATATGTACACATGAAAGACATGCGTGCTGCCTGTATGGAGCCCGTGAATGTCATCAGCGGGTATAAATACCAGGGAGGTTTAGGATATTACGAAAGCACCAAAGATGCCAGCACTAATTTCTTTTTTGGCTGGCTGGCTAGAGGCACTTATACATTTGAATACCCGCTTTTTGTAACACATACCGGTAATTTCAGCAATGGCATTACAACCATTCAATGTATGTACGCCCCCGAGTTTACGAGTCACAGCGAAGGGATCAGGGTAAGTGTAGAGGAACCTAAAAAACCTTAAGCCAGAAAAAGCCAGCCTTCAAACTCCCCAAACGCAAGGCGAGCCGCCCCCAAAGGGTAGTTCACCGTGCCTTTGGGAATTACATCGTGTTAGTAGACAGTGGGCTTTCTTTTTAGAATTATCAATAAATATATTGTGTGATAAAAAAATACCACGCAATTCGCACCAAACTCCCCCATAATCTCCCGGGTTTCGCTTCCCTTCAGGGAAGGATAGGATAGGCCCATTTCTTTTGGTTTTCAAATTATCAATTAATTCGTTACCTTTGCAGCCCCGTAAACAAA
>JBDTVX010000137.1:0-13039 GCA_040007015.1 Ferruginibacter sp.
ACAGCGACCAGGCAAAAGGGTTTGTAAAAATAGTTGCATCTGGCGGAGTGGTGTTGGGTTACAATCCGGCACACCGTATTTACCAGGGCTGGGGCGAGCCGGCCGGATTCAACGGGTGGTTTTATATCAAAATAGAAAAGCCAGTTACCGGCAGCGGCACATTCACCGAACACGAAATCTTTTCTACGGATACCATCATCAATAAAAAAAATGCCGGTGCTTTTGTTGCCTTTGCTTTGAAGAAAGGAGAGCAATTACTTGTACGTATCGGCACATCATTCAGCAGCCTGCAAGGTGCAAAGAAAAACCTTGAATCGGAAATTGGGGTAAAAAGATTTGATGAAATATTTGCTACCGCAAAACAAACATGGGAACAAGCTTTATCGCAGGTAACGGTGAAGGGTAATGATGAAAAGGATAAGCGGATTTTCTATACAGCAATGTATCATGCAATGCAGCATCCACGCTTGTTCAGTGATGCCGATGGAACCTATCCAAAGTTTGCGGGTAATGATGAGTTGAAGAAAATGGCGGATGATCACGATGGCTATCGGGATTATTATGATGATTTTTCAATGTGGGATATTTACCGCGCGCAATTGCCCCTGGTGGAAATACTTAAACCGGATTTGGTCAATTCATTTGTACGGTCATTGATTTTGAAGGGACAGCAAGGTGGCTGGCTACCAATCTTTCCCTGCTGGAACAGTTATACCGCAGCTATGATTGGCGATCATGCCACTGCATTCATCGCATCAGCTTATAAAAAAGGCATTCGAAATTATAACCTGGAAGAGGCGTACCGCCTCATGCGGAAAAATGCTTTTGAAACCGCCAATGTAAAAGATTATAAAAATGGAATGGGAAGAAGAGCTTTGCTGCCTTATTTGAAATATGGATTTATACCAATGGAAGATAGTGTGCCCGACGCATTTCATAAAAAGGAACAGGTGAGCCGTACATTAGAATATGCGTTCGACGATTATGCCTTATCTGTTGTAGCAAGCGGATTGAATAAGACAGGCGACTATAAAAGATTGCACCAACGTTCTTTCAATTATAAAAATGTTTTTGATAAACCCAGCCGTATGGTGCGAGGCAGGTATGCCAATGGTAATTGGTCCGAATCATTTCATCCGGACGGAAGAGAATCTTATATCACCGAAGGTACGCCCCGGCAATATACTTTTTATGTGCCGCAGGATGTGCCGGGCCTGGCTAAATTAATGGGTGGTACCAAAGAGTTGGAAAATGCGTTGGACAGTTTATTTGAAAAAAATGAATATTGGCATGGGAATGAGCCGGGGCACCAGGTTCCCTTCATGTACAACTATACGGCTGCTCCATGGAAGACACAAAAATATGTCCGCAGTATTTTACGGGAAGAATACAGCGATGGGCCCGGAGGCTTAAGCGGTAATGATGATGCCGGGCAAATGAGCGCCTGGTATGTGTTTGCAGCGATAGGTTTTTATCCTTTGGATCCTGTATCAGGTGACCACCTTTTGTGCGCTCCCTTATTTGATAAGATAACCTTACAATTGGCGGGAAATAAAAAACTGGAGATTGTTTGTACCAGGATTGATTCCAATGCGTTCTACATTAGCAAAGTAATGTTGAATGGAAAACGGTATGGCAAAAATTTTATTTCCTACCGGCAAATTATGCAAGGCGGTAAGTTGGAAATCCGGTTGCAGAACAAGCCAGCTTCGTGGGGAAATAAAATTGCGGACCGATCCATGTGTTTATCTTCATCAAATTAATATCAGGGTATGTGGAAAATATTTTCAAAACCTAATTCATTCTTATTGGTTATCATAGTGATTGGTTGTTTTTTTATCCTGCCTCTTTCAGCACAAAACAAAGCTGTCTTTAATGTAAAGGATTTTGGCGCCGCGGGCGATGGCAAAACCGATGATGCCGCTGCCATACAAAAAGCCATGGATGCCTGCGCTGAAGCAGGCGGCGGCAGGGTGTTGTTTACAGCGCCTTTTACATTTATGGCCGGTCCGTTTAATTTGAGATCGGATATTGATTTTCATGTAGAAGCTGGCGCTAAAGTATTGGCCAATGCTGATGAAAAGGTTTATACCAAAAGTGCATTCAGGCAAAATACGGGTGAAGGAACAGTTTGGATCGGCGGGGAAAATATAAAAAACCTCACCATTAGCGGCAGTGGCGAAATTGATGGTAACGGCATTTCATTTATGGGCGCGGAACTGGAAGATTCCTATACATTGAAACCCTTCACGATACTTGATCCCCGGCCACACGTGCTCACCATTGTTGGCGGTAAAAATATCCGGATCAAAGATATACGGATTGGGAACTCGGCTTATTGGACTGTTCACCTCATTGGTTGCAATGATGTAGTTATATCCGGCATAAGTTTGCTGAATAGTTTGAAGGTACGCAACAGTGATGGTATTGACCTGGATCATAGTAAAAATGTACGTATCAGCGATTGTTATATCGAAAGCGGGGATGACTGTATTTGTTTAAAAAACAGGAGAGAGTTTGAAGAGTATGGTGCATGCGAAAATATTGTGGTTACCAATTGCACCATGACAAGCCGGAGTTGTGCCATTAAGATCGGCTCAGAAAATATGGATACTATCAGGCAGGTATTGTTCAATAATTGTATCATCAAAAAAAGTAACCGTGGGGTAGGTATCCAAAACAGGGATGAAGGAATAGTGAGCGATGTTACCTTTTCCAACATGATCATTGAGGGCCATTTATTTTCTGATCTTTGGTGGGGCAAGGCAGAGCCAATTTATGTAACGGCTTACCGGCGTGCAAGTGGCAATAATAAAGATGCCAACTGGCGCTTCCCAAAAGGTGCCACAGAGGGAAAGGTAGGGGAAGTGAAAAATATTTACTTTAGCAATATTAAATGCAATAGTGAAAATGGTATTTATGTTGGTGGCGAATCTGCAGATAAAATAGTAAATATTGTATTTGACCAGGTAGATCTGTACATTAATAAAACTACTGCTATCCCTGGCGGCGTATATGACCGCAGACCTGCAAACGTAGAAGGTTTTGTAAAAGGAAAAACTTCGGGGTTTTATTTTGATAAGGCAACGGGCATCGCAATACGAAACTGTTCCTTGCAATGGGGTGATAAAAAGCCTGCATATTTCGCCCATGCGTTGGAAAGTTATGGTGTAAGTGGGTTGAAAATTACCAATCTGGAGGGTGAGTCTGCTTTTCCGGCAAAACTACCGGCGAAGGTCCAAATGAAATAAAAATATAACGGAAGCAATGAAATGTTTTTGCCGGAACCATCGACCTTTTTTTCAGAGCGCCTTCAAGCAATGGGTTTGCACCCGGACAATTCATTTACATTCTCCAGGTACCTTTTAATTCTTCTTTGAATTTGGGATAATCAACTTATGTTTTGCTATGAAAGCGGACTGGAACCGGTTTTTTAATTCGATACTTTATTGTTTTTTTAAATGGTTAACCTTGCCTGTTTGCACAAAATCCTGCAAATATTAATTTAAGCAATACGCTGTTTTTAAGGATATGTTTTAAATTATAAAAACTATAGTAACTTTAATTTACAACCTATTTCAGGCATGATTTTTACAGGATATTTAAACCTGGCAAGTCTCATTGATTCCCCCGGAATGCGCTTGTAAATAACCTTGCCGCAGAATAGCAAAGCATTATTAGATTTTTATTAAAAATATAAAAAAACAAATATGGAAACTAACGTAAAACAAGTATTGCCCGATGAGATCCCCGGAATACCGGAAGAAGTTCCCACACCCGAAAAAATGCCGGAAGTAGAACCAACGATTGTTCCTGAAACCCCGGCTTTACCGGAAGAAGATCCGGGGACTTTGCCGGATGAAGGGCCTTTTCAACCTGATATACCAACTGAAGTTCCGCCATCTATACAATAATATATAAAAGGCAGGGCGGGGTTGGCGGCGTTGGTACCGAAGGTCACACCGGTGATGACAATCAACCCATCACCCGGTTGCAAAACATCAATTTCGCATCATGTACATCATCAGCCAGCTATTTATTTATCCCATCAAATCACTTGGCGGAATTGAAGTGAAATCCGCACTGCTAACGGACAGGGGACTTCAATACGATAGAAGATGGATGCTGGTGGATGCCGCCAATTGCTTTCTTACCCAACGTGAATACCCGGTGATGAGCTTGTTACAACCGGCTATTGAAAATGATCAGTTGATAATTTACCATAAAAATAATATTCCCGATAAAGTAATACTGCCGCTGCAACCTCCGCCCGAAATCACAATCAAAGTAAAGGTTTGGGATGACGAATGTGAAGCACAATATGTTAGTGAAATCGCAGATGTATGGTTTTCTGATAAGTTGTCAATGCATTGCAGGCTGGTGTATATGCCCGAATCTGAAAAGCGAAAAGTGGACGAGCGCTATGCCCGCGAAAATGACCTGACAAATTTCTCCGATGGCTATCCTTTAATGATGATCGGCCAGGCATCACTCGACGATTTAAATGGCCGTTTGGAGGAGCCATTGCCGATAAATCGTTTCAGGCCCAATATTGTGTTTACAGGCGGGCAGCCTTACGATGAAGATATAATGGAGCACGTGGCAGTGGCCGGGATTGATCTGTATGGCGTAAAAATAAGTGCGCGCTGTATCATTACCGGCATTAACCAAACCAATGCCATTAAAGGAAAAGAACCTTTAAAAACACTTGCCGGTTACAGGATGATAAATAACAAAGTATATTTTGGACAGAATATTTTATTTGATCAAACGGGCCATTTAAAAGTAGGCGATACCATTGAAATGATCAGTAGTAAAGCGCCTGTTTTATTTACAAGCGCTGTAAACCCGGTCGGCACCGAAGGTCAGACCGGGTTTACAGCGGGTTAGGGGGCGTGCCCTCCTTAAATCTGGTTCATCCATTTTTTAAATTCGGAGGCGTTTTCCTGGCTTACAACGATCTCATCATTAACAGGGATCGTAAGATCAACTACCACTTTGCTTTTCTCTGAGGGGATAAACCGTTTTATATAATTCACATTTACAATATATTTCCTGTTTACCCGGAAAAAAGTATGCTCATCCAGTTCTTCAATTAATTCACTAAGGTTGCGTGCTTCTGTCAGGAATTTCTTTGCATCCTTATCTATCGAAAATATAAGTTTATGCTCAGTGTAAAAACAGGCGATGTCATCCGCTTTAATACTTTGATATTCCATGCCCTTCCTGATAATGATCCGGTTTCTTTTCTGGTTCCTATCTTTTATTGAACTTAACAGGGAGGAATAATTGCCAATAAAATGTTTTTGTAAAAAATAGTACTTCCTGATTGCTTCCATCAGGCGGTTGTCATCTAACGGTTTTAGAATATAATCGATGGCATTGTATTCAAAAGCCTTGATAATAAATTCATCATAGGCTGTTATAAAAATTACCGGAACAGTAATGGTGGTTGCTTCAAAAATACCAAAAGACAAGCCATCTGTCAGGTGAATGTCCATGATAATCAGATCGGGTTGCCGGTTGTGGTTGAACCAATGGATGGTTTCCTGGATCGAACTGGTAGCGGCTATCACATTGATATCAAGGTTAAGCGATTCGAGCTTTAATAATAAGCCCTCCAGGGCAGGTTTCTCATCTTCGATAATCAGTATTTTCAACATGGCTAATAACTTAAAAGAGGCAGTTTAACAATAAAATATCCATCATCGGCTTCAATGATGATTTCCTTTTTGGTAAGAATCCGGTATCTGTTGGATAAGTTATGTAATCCAATTTTAGTAGAAGGCATAAAATATTTTTTCGGTACAATTTTATTTTTAACGGTAACATAATTATTATTTACCTGGATCAGGATGTTTATTGGCGACTCGTCTGTAAACTCATTGTGCTTAATGGCATTCTCCACCAACAACTGCAGGGAAATGGGCGGAATGAGAAAATTTTCGGTTTTAACATCCGCTATTTCTATGAGTAAATTAACCGCCTTTTCATAGCGGATCCGGAAAAGGTAAAAATTGTGACTCACAAATTCGAGTTCCTCCTTGAGCAAAACAAACTCCTTATCCTTATTGAAAAGGATATACCTGTAAATGGTGGCAAGGTTGTTATTAAACAGGTACGCCACCTCCGGCGCTGTTTTGATCAGGTGGGAGAGGGTATTGATGGAATTGAAAATAAAATGAGGATCGATCTGGTTTTTAAGCGCCGTGAGTTCTGCTTCCGACCTGGCATAATTCAATTCTTCAGCTTTTAATGTGCTGGTTTCTCTTTCTTCCGTAAGATAGATGATCTCATACACACAGGTAACCATGATGACAAAGATGATGATAGCGGCGCATGTTTTAAAAAGTATTGCGGGGTTGCTTTTTCCTGCTATAAACATTAGCAGTAGCAAGCTTACCAGTGATGTAAAAAAAGTAAAAAGAATGTGAATAATGATCCGCCTGATAAAGTCGCTATACACATTGCTATCCTTGTGATACCACTTATTTCTCAATTGCCTCATGATCTTTATATTTCCTTCCCAGATCAGCCATGAAATAAGAATACAGGGCAGCAATGCAAAGCCGATCATTTCACGGGATGAATAATCAAGGTGTTGGTAAAGCCCCGTAAATAATGGTATGAAGATACCCGCAAGTGTTACCAGCAAAGATTTTGCAATTGTTTCCGTATAGTTTTTGATGGTCATATTTTAATGATTGCGCATTCATCCCCGGGATGGTAATTTAATCTGCGCATATTCTTTTCCGTTATGCTGCGGGTAGCGGCCATCCTTTATTGCCCGTGTGCCTGGTTGCTAAACTAAAGTTTATATCGGGAACTAAAAATTAAGAATTAAGAATTAAAAATCAAATGCATTTATAACGATAATAACCTTAGCCACACAACCTGTTAGCTTTCACTGTTACAATGGAGAATAGATGTTAATGTTTGTCATCACTTTGTCACATCGTTTCCACTGATTACAGCAGGCTAAAATGACCATCGCATTTTCGGGAGTAATTTTATGGGTTTAAGCCTAAAAATTTCCTGTTTCGGTTATTTAATTCAGTTTTTTATACCGAATGAAACTTTTTTGTTGTCATTTTAAGATAGCTATTTTGAAAAACAATAAACCTCAATGTTAAAATGGTACAAACTTATAAAATTGAAGAAAAAATCCCAGAAAAAAGTAAAATTATAGCAAAAAGGGGCAATACCTATATCCCGCTGAATATAAAAAATATTGCTGTTTTTTATTCAGTTGACCGGTTGATTTTTGCTATTGATTTTTCCGGGAAAAAATTTATCATTGATAAATGTTTGACTGAAATTGAAGAAATGGTCAATACCAAAAATTTCTTTCGCGTTAACCGGAGTGTTATTATTAATAGTGACGCCATCAAGGAATTCAAAGTAATTGAATATGGTAAAATTATCATTCATCTCGCTTCGCCCGAATGGATGAAAACCGATATCCAGGTAAGCCAGTATACGGCACCCTGTTTCAGGGAATGGATCGGAAGCATCTGATTAAGTGGCATGCCCCCTGGAGGTTCTTTTGCTACGTTCCGGTAGCTATCGGATTAGCACGGATCCTTTTTTTTTAAATTGTATTTATTAGTGCTGATTCGTGCATTCGTGGCAGAAAGAGTATTTACCCTGGTTTCTAAAAAAATGACTATTTTGATACCCGGAAAATGCGATGTTGATTGATCATTGCCATGCTTCACTTTTTGAATAAAGGTGTGCAGCCGGCTAAAACTATTATTTTTTTCGGTAACCGGCATTTTTCCCAAATTATCAATATGTACACAGACAGCCTGGTATTTTCCAATAAACGGAATTTCCGAATTTCCCGTCATGTTTTTTTCTGGGTAGGCTGGATATCTTATTTCACCGTGGATGCCACTATGGGGAGGACCCCAGGCTATGGTTTTCATGTTGCCTTTTTTTCCTCCGTTACTACAATTGTATTATCCACTCCAATCGATATGGCGTTTTGTTATTTGATCATTTATTTCCTGTTCCCACGCTTCCTTTTCAAGGGAATGTATGTGAAGATGGTGATCTTATGGCTAATCTTCGCTGTGATAGGTTTTTTTATTGCCAGGGGATTCAATGTTTACATATTGCCACATATCAATGACTACTATGGAATAAAAAGGCCAAAAATGGACGTACCGTTGGTATGGGCATTTTTTTCTTTTTTTCTCGTGTTTAATATGGAAGGTTGTACAGCAGCGGCCATTAAGCTGGGAAAGATGTGGTACATTAAAAAAAGTGAAAACGATGTGCTCACTTACCAGAAGGAACAGATGGAGGCTTTTATTCATACCGATCATGCCCAGACGCACTTTCTTTTTCATACATTTTCCAGGGTGCATGATATTTCAAAGGCTACTTCTCCTGAAATTGCCGGAATGATATCGCGGTTACAAAAGATCACCCATTTTACTTTGAGCCAATATCAAAATACGCAGGTTGAAATAGAAAAGGAGATACAGATCCTGCATGAATTTATCGAATTGGAAAGGGAGGGAACCAAAGATTATGGTAAGTATAGTATTGAAGTTTCCGGTGATATTGGCGGGAAGAAAATAGCCACTTTTATTCTTTTACCACTGGTGGAAAACGTGTTTTCGCAGCAGGTAAATAAAAATGATACCACTGATTTTGTAATCATCAGGGTGGCGGTAATAAAAGATGTTTTAAAATTTGAAATAGAAAATAGTAAACCCCATCAAACATCCACCCTTACCAATTCCAAAAGAGATACCATCTATCAAATTAAAAAGCGGTTGAATATCCTGTACCCCGGAAGCCACCAGCTTAGTGTAATAATAAAAACGGAAATAATACAAACGTATCTTGAAATAAACCTGGGGGCGATAGTGCTAAGTACTTAGTACCTAATATTGAGTACTTAGTACTTAGTACTTAGAACGCTATTTTCGATGTTCGGTCGGTTAAAATCATACTTCAACCAATTTGTTATCTTTTATAGAACCGATCTATTTATTTTTAATAAAATTATTACATATAGCTTACCCCTTATCCCGATCCACTTACCTTATTCTCATGTGCCTTAATTTTGTTTTAGTAAAGCACAACGTCCTCTGTTTTTACAGGGGACCCTTTTTTGTTTTGTACTTTCCTTTTTAACTTTTTTCGGATAGTAAAACCCAGTCTTACATACCAGCTTTGTTAGCTTATATCAAACGGATCAGGTTCTTAAACCCTGTTTCGTTTGACTGTGTGTATGCAAAAATATTTGCACAACAGAAAACTATCTGAACTAGCTTCGCAGAAAATTATCTGTATAATAAATTCAAAAAAATCACATGAGTTATTTAGCATCCAAATACCGGTACGAAAAAATGCAGTACCGCCGCTGCGGTAACAGCGGTATCAAACTGTCCGCTATTTCACTGGGCCTGTGGCACAACTTTGGGTATGTGGATACACTTGAAAACAGCCGGGCTATTTTAAAACTGGCTTTTGATAGCGGTATCACACATTTTGACCTCGCGAATAATTATGGACCGCCACCAGGAAGCGCCGAAGAAAATTTCGGCAAAATTTTGAAAACCGATTTCGCCGGCTATCGCGATGAAATGATCATTAGCTCAAAAGCAGGATATACCATGTGGGATGGGCCATACGGGGATTGGGGAAGCAAAAAATACCTGGTTGCCAGTCTTGATCAGAGCTTACAAAGAATGGGATTGGATTACGTAGATATTTTTTATCATCATCGCCCGGACCCTGGTACCCCGCTGGAAGAAACCATGTGTGCTTTGGATCTTATTGTAAGGCAGGGAAAAGCTTTATATGCGGGGATATCCAATTACCCTGCGGCAGAAGCCGCCAGGGCAATCGGCATTTTAAAAAAGCTGGGTACGCCCTGCCTGATCCATCAACCCAAGTATTCTATGTTTGTGCGCTGGGCAGAAGAAGGGTTACTGGATGTGCTGGAGCAGGAAGGAGTGGGATGCATACCTTTTTCTCCACTGGCCCAGGGACTATTGACCAATAAATATTTACATGGTATCCCTGCTGATTCAAGGGCAGCAAAACCTCACGGTTTTTTAAAAGAGGAAGAGGTAAATGAGAGCCGCTTAAACCAGGCCAAACAGCTGAATGAAATAGCCCTGCAGCGCCACCAGTCACTGGCACAAATGGCATTGGCCTGGCTGCTGAAAGACAACAGGGTTACCTCGGTATTAATTGGGGCCAGCAAACCCGAACAGCTGGCGGATTCGCTGCTATGCCTGGATAATATCATTTTCAGTGAAGAGGAATTGAAAGCAATTGAGAAGATATTGAAATAAGATCCGGGGAATAACCCTGCATATAAAAAATAGCTATGAGTGGCCGGTATTGCTTAACCGGACCGGATCATGGCTATTTGTGTAATTGAAAACTAATACACTTTAATACCTGGGTAACTTTCCAAATATGAAATTACCACGGGAAGAATTGTAAAAAATACTTTTACTTCCAGTGCGGTGATTATTTAATTGTGCAACAATTTTGAATTTTTTATTTAAAACGAAGGTGGGTCTTATTATAATTTAGTCAGTGAAGATGAGTTTAAAAGTCCGTAGGCTAAAGGACTAAATATCGATAACATTATAAGTGTTATAATTTCATAAAGTCCCGTACGGACGTGATATAAAAGCGGCATAGAATGATGTCACGTCCGAAAGGAAATTTACGGAAGATGTTCATTGACTGCTACCAAATTTTGTCCGTTAGCTAACGGATAGTTGAATAATAAGTACAGTGATAATTTAATCCCGTCTCTTTGAAAGTAACTATTGCAAATTATTCCGGCTATGCACGTGTTTATTTTTATCAACCCGATAGCGACATCCGATCAGCCAAAAGAGTGATCCGGGAAAAATGATACTTAATTTTTTATCCATTAAAAAATCGAATACCTCATCTATTTAAAAAACTTACCGAATTATTGATTATAGGTAGTGGATCATTAAATTTTCCACGCGGCTACGCTTATTCAAAACCGCTTTTACTTTTTAACACTATGAACACAAACTTTTTATTTTTTTATGAAAATAATGTAAATCCACACCCGCATTGAGTTTGATATGAAATGACCCCATGATCATCAATTATAAATTTACCGCTTACATCTCTTATACAAAACAAATACTCATTTGGTCAAATATTGCCCTCGCAACCGCATACCCCCGATATCTTTGGTTAATAAATAAAGCCGCCAGTCATGAGGCGGTTATCAATTAACCAAAAAAAAGTATAGTTATGAAAAAGTTAGTGACCGTTTTAGCCGTAGCAGCCATGCTGTTTTCGTCTTTTGCTTTCGCCACTGGTAGCGATAATGTAAATCCCAGGGTAAAGGCAGCATTTTCAAATGATTTTTCTGCCGCTTCGAATGTCAGCTGGGAAAAATTGAGCGATTTTTATTTCGCGAAATTTATCCTCAACAACCTTGAACTCAATGCCGCCTACAATGAAGAGGGAGAATTGGTTGGCACTTCAAGGTCAATGGGATCTTCCCTGTTGCCGGTTAGTATTTCAATGGCAATAGCTAAAAAGTATGAGGGGTATACTGTTTCTGAAAAAGCGCTTGAATTAACTTACCAGGATGAAACTCATTATTACCTTACTGTATCAAATGACCGGCAGGCATTAAAATTAAAATGCTCTATTAACGGAACTTTAGAAGTGGTAAGGAAATTAAAGAAAAACTAGCATTCAAATAACTGCAAAAGTAAAATCACAGGAGGGGATTTGTAATTGGTCAATTATAAATTTTCTGCCCTGTGATTTTGTTTTTTTATACTTTACTCATTACCTCATATATATTTCTCGTTGTTTGCGTCCTTTAGGGCAAAATAAATAGATTTTGGGCCAGTTTTAAGCATCGGGGAAACTCACGGTGAGTCACCCTCAAAAGCTGACTCACCGTGAGTTTCCATGATGCTATGCGAGCGTTTAGAATTTATTTTCAGAAAGCTTCTGAGAAACTTTTATAACTATTCATTTGTGATTTCACCAGCCGATTCTACTTCCATTTTTTACAGGCCGGTTTGGTTGAAGTAATACCACCTCTTTATCTTCGTTATACACACCCAATACCAAACATTCGCTATAGAAATTGGCTATTTGTTTAGGTGGAAAATTTATTACCGCGATCACCTGTTTACCGATGAGTTCTTCTTTGGGATACAATGCAGTTATTTGGGCGGAAGATCTTTTTATACCCAGGCAACCAAAGTCAATTGAGAGTTGATATGCGGGTTTTCTTGCAATTGGAAAATCGAACACGCTTGTTATTGTGCCAACCCGCATATCAATTTTCATAAAATCATCCCATGCTATCATATTGCCACCGCTTTAATTACCCCATCCGTATTTAATCTTCCATAAATATGAGGGAATTCTTCGTTCACGGAAGGGGCCAGTTCATATTTTAATTCAGCGGTTAGTTTAGTTTCATCGATATGCAACAATAAAAGATCGCTTTGCCCATGGAAGTATCTTTCCAGCACTCCTTTTACCTGGTCTTTTTTGGCTGCATGGATAAAGCCCTCTGCTGCCAGTGAACAGGCTTCATAAAATCCCTGTATTAATGCAGCTTCCCAATCAGTACGCAATACCACGTGGTAGATCATTCGTCTAATAATTTAACTAGCGTTAATAACTCTTCCATTTTATAACGGTTACGGTCGTTGTCAAAACATTTGCTTAATTCTTCCAGCAAAAAACGGATAATTCGCTTATTGCTTAATTGTCGAAAATAAGAAGCCGTGGGAGGAACCGAGATGCGTTTAAAATAATTTTCCACATCTTTATGAGAATAGATATGCCCGTTCAATGGATCGATAAAAAAATTTATTTTTTCAGATATTTGCCTGGCCGGGTTCATGAATTCATTTTGGGGATCAAAATAACCAAGAATAAACTGCCTTGGAATATTCGTAGCTTTCACAGGAATGTCCAACTGGTTGCACAGTACCAAATATAAAATTCCGTTGCTGATCGCATTGCCTTTTTTTGTTTCCAG
>JBDTVX010000138.1:0-13037 GCA_040007015.1 Ferruginibacter sp.
GGTTTTAATTTCCCCTGCTTTTTCTTTAATGAATCAATGGATTGCTGGCTCAGCAACGAATCTTTCCTCACTTCATACAGGCTGTCTTTTACCTGGTAATCTGTTACTTCTTCTTTTTCCAGCGGCATCGGCCGTATGGTGTCCCAATATGCCTTTGGCTTCTTATTTACACCGGTATCATATTTAATGATCACTTTATCAAAATACTTTTTTGCAAAAGCAGGATCCAGGTTGTAATCGGAATAAACATTCACAAAATTAGCTACCGCGTCTATTCCAAACTGGTTAAAATTAAAATGTAATAATTGATTTTTTATCCTCCAGGCATCAGCATTTACAGGCACATGAAATTGCGTTATCTGCAGGGTATCAATAATCTCGAGCTGCGATTTTTTTGTTAATAACAAGTCAACACTATGTATGCGCCAATCGCCTTCGGTGATATTGATAATCCCCGAAAATAAGGGTTCGTAATTTCTGCGGGGCGTTACGCGGATGCTGTTGATCTCTTTCCCGTTTTCCCAAAAACTACCCAAAAATCTAAACCTGTAAAACCCGATCGCTCCATCCGCTATCGGCGAAACAAACCCGCGTGGATTCAATCTTTCCGTAAAAACAGTTACATTATTTTGATAAAAGGAAATAAAAGTAGGAAAGGTAAAACCAAAGCCATCACTTCCGCTTACCCGGCTGCTCTTCACTTCCAGCTTAAATTTATCCGGCAGTTCGGAAGCAATTTTTGAAATAGATTCTGATAAATAAATGATCCCCTGCCCCATCGTATCCAATCCCATTTCTTCCCGGCTTTCTTCCGGCACCTTCCTTCCGAATATTTTCCTGGGCAGCCTGCGAAGCTTGATCATATCTTTCGTATACAGGTTGCAGGTAAAAGCATTCACCTGTTTATTGTACCCGTCCCGTTTTTTAATTGCCGCACGAATAATGGCATAGGCCGGATCCTCATCGGTATTTTTTATCACCACTTCTTTCAATACCAGTTTTTGTTCTGATAAAATAAATGTTATTTCCTCGTCTTTTGTTGTAATTGTAATAGCCCTTTCCTTCGCGGCATAGCCGATATGCTGGCACACCACGGTATAAGTACCGGGTGAAAGTGAAATAGAAAACCTCGCCCGGTTATTGGCACTGGCGCCACTGGTAGTCCCTTTGATAGTGATGGATGAATAAGGCAACAGATCGCCTTTCTCATTTAATACGGTACCCAAAATTTTTTGCGCGGAAATATCAACTGACAAAAGTATAAAAACAAGCAATAAATAAATTCTCATAAATTGTTTTGAGTAGGAACGAAATTAAGGGGGATTTAGTTTACAAAAGTGTAAATTGAAAGTTAATGGATCATATTTAATAAGTCCTTATCTGTTCCATGCTTTCGTTTTAATTTTTGGGGAGAGGCATTTGGCCATTGGTTGAGTATTGGCAGCTCCGGAATTTCGTTTACTTTTTGTACCGGTATTAGTTTTTCAGGGCTTCACGAAAAATCGGGATCCCACAAGCAAGCATTTTTAACCAGCACATTTGCTTTGCCCGACATCGTTCATGCCGCGGCGTGGCTCCCTTGTACGACATACCATTGCTGAGCTTTTTCTACGTTGCATGTTGACGTAATATGTAAAACGCGGGGTAATAGCGGGTGTAAAAAACATCCCATCCGCAATAGATAGGATATTTTTTTGATAGCTGCCAAACTATTTAAAGAAGTTTAGACTTTTTCAAAGAAACTGTTTGGATTTAATTCAAATGTTTTTTATGTAACGGCATCGGTGCCATTTTTATCCCGCCTGGGGCGGAACCAAGGCCGACGCCACGAATACTTCGGTTACGCTCAGTACCAACGCTGGTTAACAAAAAAATCATTTTTAAACAGTTGATTCTGCCACGATTTTTTAAAAGTCCAGCGGGCTGAAATTTTGGTAACACTATCAAACTTTAAGCATTGCAAGCCCTTTCGGGGCGGCATTATTTTTTTGTCTGCTATAAAACCAAAATAAGTATTTCTCCTCGTAAACAACTTCAAAATCATTAAGCATTTTTATATGCTCTTCTTTAAATGATTTGGTTAATTGATAATAATAAAGCAATATACCGGTGCAAATCATGCCACCACTCTTTCGTTATAAAATTCTCAGGGTATTTTACATCAAAGACAGCATGAATAGGATTTGTGAGTAAATATTTGACAGAATAAATATCGCCCCGATGGGTCTGGTTTTATCTTTTGTTTGTTCATATTACCAAAGTATCTTTCCAAAGGAGCTAAAAAAAATACCATTGAAATTGACTTTCAATGGCATTTGGAATGAAATTAAAAAGTTGATCTGAGAAAATTTTTTTAAACAGATTCTAAAGTGCAGCAACTTTTTTCTTGACTTCAATTCTCACCAGGGCATTGCCCACATCATTAAAATTATAGTTCGCCACTTCTTTATAAAGCGATGCCGCTTTATCTTTATTGCCTGCGGCCTCGTTTGCCTGGGCAAGCAGGTATTTGTTATAGATGCGGTTGGGGTCGCCTTTTTCAAGATGTGCGATGGCATCGGGATAATTCTTTTGCCTCAAACTGATAACCCCCAGCAGGTAATGATAATCTTCATCCTTGCGGCTATCACTAATGGATGCCTGCGCCGATTTCATCTCTTCCGCTTTGGCTTTGGCTTCATCGTACTTACCTTCTGCAATGGCTATCCTGGCCTGCCATCCCAGCACCTCAGCTTTTGCAAAAATTTTCCCTTCCGGAGTTCCAAGGTCATTGTATATCTGGTCTGACAAGGGCGTAATTTTAGTTACCAACTGCTTCAATTGCGCCGCATCTTTATAATGTTCGGCAATATTCGCCGCTGTAGTAAAACAATTGTCTTTTTCACTGGCAAGCCTGCTTTTTGAACTGTTAGAATCAAGTTTCGCGGCTCCATCCATCAGCACTTTAATAGCCATTTTGGGATCGCCTCCATACAGCCAGGTAAAGGCAGTATTTAGTATTGAAGCTGAAATAGCAACATCTTTCCTTCCGGCGTCCGCATAGTTTTTCCTGGCTTCATCCAGGTTGCCCAAATACGTATTTGCATGGCCTTCCTTGTAATAAGCTTCCACTGCGGAAGAGTCTAACTGAATGGCTTTCGCGTAGGCAACTTTTGCTTTTGCAAAATCATTCTGGGCCCTGTAGCAATCTCCCAAAATGATTTCGGCACCCGGACTTGCCGGTGCCAATTCCACCAGTTTCATAGCGTTTGCTTCTGCCTTTTTTAAGTCTTTGGGCTCGTTAAAAAGATAATCAACAGTTGTTGCAGTATACCCACCCGTCCATTTGGGATCCAGTTCAACTGCCTTTTGATAACAGATCCTGGCTTTATCAAACTGGTTATTACCTGCATAAGCATTTCCCAGGTCGGCTTGCGGCCTTGCTGCCTTCGGGTAGGCAATGGCGATCTTTTCCAGCACTTCAATCCCCTTATTCCGGTCACCGGCTAAATTTGAGCTAAGGTATTCTCCGTACATTTTAACCCAGTTACTATCATTGTCCAGATGCGATTTCCCTTTGGTTACATCGTCTGCATATTCTTTTGCGGAAACGGACGTGCCCGCTCTCATGAGATAAGCCGGCCCAAAAGCTGTATCCAGTTCAATTGCTTTTGTAAATAAATTGCGGGCTTTTAAAATATCATTCAGGTCAAGCGCCGCCAGCCCATCCCTGAAAAAAGCAAGCGCCTCCTTCGATGTTGAAGTGGCCGGAATTTCAGTGACACCTGTTTTTGAAATACCGCTACTACCGTTATCATTGCAGGAGTACAATGATAAACCAAATAAAATGGCCAATAACCAAAGAGATCGATTGTTTTTTTTCATACATAATAATTTGTTGCCTGTTGTATAGGCGGGTTATATTAATGAAATACCTGGGTAGAATTCAAAGCGGACAAAATCTTTATGAGGTAAAAAGAGGAGGAGCAATTAAAGACCAGGCTCAAAAGATACACAATTATCAACATGATGTACAATTATTCGGGCAGATTTATTTCATGGATGTGGATCCGATGATCTAATAATGTAGGGAAGGAGTCGTCATCGAAGAGAATTCGCTGGATTATTAAATGAAATACTTAGCCGAGGCCTTCGAACCCGTCCCTTGTTTTAGAGGTATCATAAATGATGCTCAATTCATTAATTTTACCCTGCTCATCAAATTGAAAAATGTCGATACATTCAAAGCTCGTTTTAATGCCATTTCTTAAAATCCAATCGTACCTGAAATGAACCACGTAAAGCCCCTTTTTGTCCGTGCTGTTGAATATATTCAGCAATTTAATTTCCGATCGATTCGTGTCTGCAAACAATATTTTATAAAAATCTTTTGCAGGCACATCGCCATACAAAGGAGAATGAATGACCGCATTGTCAGAAAATAACCGGGTCATTTGTTCCGGGTCGCCTGATTCAAGGCCATTGAGATATTCCCGGATAATATTTTTCATTTAATTCCCCGTAATAATTTTCACAATAGTATCATCGCTTTCTCAGGTAGCTTCCTGCCAAAGCAGCGAAACCTGCAACCAGCGCACCGATGAAGGCAGTCGCCATGATAAGTGCGGCCGGGCTATCCATATTAAAAATCAACATGGATACCTTATGTGCCAGCAGATGGTTATTTTTATTGCTGATATCCCATGCCAACCATCCCCATAATAAAAACAAAGCAATAAATCCGGTAAGAAAGGATTTAGCTGGCTTTTGCGGAATCAAAGCCGCGACTATAAATGCAACAAAAGCGATTAGCCACCAGGGTAAGTATAAACATACCGCAACACTTAACAAGGCGATCAGCACTATTGAAACAATAAATTTCATGATATGAATTTGAAAACGTGAAAATAAGAAAACGTGAAAATTTTGGACAATTGCATTTTCATTTTCACATTTTCGAATTTTCACATTGTTTAATTATTAAAGCTCATCTTCCACTTCACCCTTTTATCCTTCTCCTCCCCTTTGGCCATCACCCACAATGAATAATATTTTCCGGCTGCCCATTTATCGATAAAATTATCATAGAACCTGCTACCCGGGTTTCCACTTTGGCCACCGGGATATACGCCATATGCTTCTGTTTGTGGTGTAAGGCTTACAATCATACGCCAACTGGGGCCGTGATCCGGCTTAGCTGCATTGATACTGTATGTACCTCCTCCAACAGGGAGGTTTAAGCGACTTAAGGCAGGCTTCCTGGTAAGATGCCTTACACCGGTTGCCTTATACCGTGCCCATTCCAGCCTGGTATCCTTTTCTGCACTATCCAATTCAGGCAGCGAGTTTTGAAAAGCTGCTGCTACATCATCTGGCAATGTTTCCTTCTGTGGTGTTGCTGTATTATCTAAAAACTGGTACGCGGAATCTTTTAGAATACCCTCCAGTAAATTACTTTCGTATGGACGCATAATTACTTTAGGTGCATTTTTAAACTCATCATCAAAAACAACCTTTTCAAAATTTTTCCACAAAACCTCAAACACAGTAGCAGCTTTTGAATTGGGATCATTATTGAAGTCCCATGATCTTAAAATCCCCAGGTATTTTTTTCCCGCCTCATTCAATTCCGTTTCATCGATATTTTTCAAGAACACAGGCATTGCCATTTCAGCAAATACATTGTAATTGCTGGTTTGCAAAGCCATCATATCCTGCGGGGTAATATTGTTCATTGCCCGCAGCTTCCTGTTGATGATAAGTCCGCGGTAAATGGGAAACCCGCGTCCAAGGTAATATGGATAGGTAGTATCTGCAGGATCCTGGTTTGCGCTGCTCACGAAACTTCTTTCCGGGTTATACAAAAAAGGCGTTTCATCAAGTGGTATCATACCCTGCCACATATAGCTGCTATCCGTTCCCGGCATTACAAAATCACCCTGGCCCTTCCATTTGGCGGGCCATTCCCCCTGCGTTCGCATGGCTATGTCGCCACTTTTACTGGCAAACGCAAAATTCTGGCCGGGTGTTTTCATATTACTTACCGCATCTAAATAATCCGTATAATTTTTGGCATGGTTCAACATAATAAATGCTTTCAGTTCATTACTGCGGTCGTGCGCTTTCCAACGCACTGCAAAGTATCTTGAATTAGTGGATTTGCCCCCGCTAAAGCTTTTGTCGTACATCACCGGGCCAAATACGGTATAGGCGACCGTATCAATATAAGTGTCTGAATCTTTCACTTTGATGGCTTCATACCTGAATTCAGTTTTTTTCCAGGCGCTGTCAAACCAATACTCCTTCCGGCTATCATCTTTAAACTTAATTTCATAATAATCCCTTACATCCCTGCCACCATTGGTAACACCCCAGGCACAATGATCGTTGTACCCGATAATAACACCGGGGGCGCCGGGAAAACTTACTCCATACACATTATATCCTGGTGTATTCAGTTGCATTTCAAACCAAAGCGAAGGAAGGTTTAAAAGCAGGTGGGGATCATTACACAAAATAGGCGCGCCGCTTTTTGTTTTGGATCCACATACCGCCCAGTTATTGCTGCCATTGTTCTTATCGGGTTTTTCTTCCTGGGTAACCGCGATATCTTTATTGTTGAAATAAACAGAATCCACTCCTGGAGGGGCTTTCAGTTTCAGTTTGGGCACTGGGTAAACGGTTCCCTTAGGAATAATAGGGTCCAGTGAATCCCGGTGTAAAGGGTATAGCCTGGCAAAATCTCCTTTGCTAAAAAAACTCCTTGCGTTGGTCATTTCGAAATCATTTTCACCACCCGCTAAATTTTCCGACATGTTCTTTAGGAACAACGCGGTTTTGAGATTGCTCCATTTTTCCGGCCTATACCCTATTAGTTTATATTCCAGCGGCAACGTACTTTCTGTAAGCGAGGCGATATAGGCATTTACCCCGGCAGTATAAGCATCACAGCTTAATTTTGTAACGGGATCGCTTTCCATCTCTTTTAAAGAGGCTTCGGCCGCATACACCATGCCGAGCCGTCTGAATTCACGGTCGTGGTTAAGCATAATGCTTCCCGCAATTTCGCTTGCCCGTCCTGCCGCCGAATGTGTTTGTAATTCCATTTGCCACAGGCGAAATTTGGCGTGCAGAAATCCCTGCACAAAATAAATATCATTTTCTTCTTCCGCAAAAACATGCGGAACAAGGCGCTCGTCGAAGTACACTTCTACCCTGCCCTTTAGTTGTGGAAATTTTAGATCTGCATTAAAATCCGCATTACTGTTTTCCGCATTTTGCCAAATGCCCTCCTGGGGGTTCAACAATTTACCCAACGCGGCCGGCAGCAATATCTTTGTATCCAGGGTTACAATTAAAGCGGCTGTAATTGCAGCGGAAATAATCAATGGCAAAATTCTCATTGGAAAGTAATTGTGCCGTAAATTAATAAAACCTTCCTTACCAAACCAAATTAGTATTTTGTTATTATAAAAATGAGGATTATTTGGCGTTTCACGTAAAGATGCAGACTCGTTAAGAAAGTTTTTCACGCAAAGCCGCAAAGGAGCAGAGATGTAAAGATGTTTACTTAGCTGCTTTGCCTCTTTGCGGCTTTGCGTGACATGCATTATTTTTGCAGTATGCATTCAGAAAGCATAGATGTAAAAAATATACTCGGACTTAAATTACCCTCGGATCCGCGTTGGGTAAACCTTGCTGAAATGCAATTGGAAGAAATATTGACCGACCATGCATATTGTGAGCAAAAGGCAGCAACCACCTGTATCACACTGATTCAACGATACCCCGAAAATGAAAAACTGGTAATCGAACTTAGCCCGATCGTTACCGAAGAATGGGGGCATTTTCGCCTGGTGCTGGCGGAATTGCACAAAAGAAAAATGAAGCTTGGTAAGCAAAGAAAAGATCTGTATGTAAATAAATTAATTGAATTTCAATTAAAAGGCGGCAGCCCGGATGACCGTTTGCTGGATCATTTATTAACGATGGCATTAATAGAAGCCAGGAGTTGTGAACGTTTTAAACGGTTAAGTGAAGGATTGGATGATGCTTACATGCGGAATTTTTACCGGCGATTTATGGAAAGTGAAGCCGGGCATTATACCTTGTTTATCGAATTGGCCGAAACCTATTTACCCAAAGATAAAGTGAGAACCCGCTGGAAACAATGGCTGGATTATGAAAAGAAAGTGATGGATGAGATGGAAGTTCGGGGGGATAGGTTACATTAGAAGCGAGTGAAATATATAAAGTAAATAGAGTATATAAAGTGTCGGAGCATTTTTATAATTTTATTTTTAGCAAAGGAGTTACCTGTATTGTTTGCTTGTTATCGCAGGTGTCGGCTACATTATCTATAATGTAAAAAGAGACATTGGCGCAAGCGTCCGCTTGTGCCTTTCCGTTTAATCAGTTATCGGCATGATTAATTCTATCACCGATCCTTCAACCAGGTGGTTGATGGTTTAGTTCAAACTTTTTAGAACTCTTTGATGCATGTCACAAGCGCACACTTGCGGCAATGGCTCTCTATAGTTTGAATATATATTTGATAAGGTGTCTGTAACAGCCGGCATTCATGACCGAAAGTGATTTATCTCTTCTTCGAAATTGATATATGGGTACTGTTTGTGTAATTGATTAATTTTCTCCAGGTTGGTTTGTAAAAATTTTTGGTGTTGTTCCGAGGCTGGATTAAATGGCCTGTGATTCTTAGCTGCGTTGAGGAGGTTTATTTCTTTCATCAGCTTTTGAGTAGATTGATCGATGCAGGCTGTTACAAATTTTTCCCACACATAATTGGTAGCAGGATAATTTGGGTGTACCATATCTTCAGCATAAAAACGGTAATCCCTTAAATCATCAATCACCAGTTCATACGCTGGAAAATAAAATATATTTTCATTGGTGGCTGTTAACTGATGCACTGCCTGGATCAATGTTGATTTGCTTAGGTTGTTTTCCACAAAACCATCTCTTAAATGACGAACCGGGCTGATAGTAAAAATTATTTTTACTGACGGGTTAATGACAAAAAGATCATCCAGCATATCGTTAAAGTTAGACACCACTTCATGGATGCTTAATAATCTTTTATGAAATTTATCCGTGGGAACTTTGTGGCAATTGGCAACTACTTCGCTGTTATCCAATTCATAAACAAATGCTGAACCCATTGTTATAAATAGCCAATCGGCTTTTAAAATAAACTCGCTGGCTGCATGCTGTGATTGATTGATACCATGTAAACAGGCCGCTTTGCCGGGATGCGAAAAGCGACTATGATGCTCCCAGCTGTTCCAGCATTCATTTTGATAAAACAGGTCGGCTTCGGTATATCGTTTATTGGAAATATATGAATTGACGGATTTCGCAATGCTGATGGGATTGAATAAAATACCATTGGGATTTTCCAGCACATCAAATTTATGCTGCTTTAATTTAGTACCGATATTTTCTGTAAAGCAGGAACCGATCAACAGTAATTTGTGCGGATGACGGATGGTCGTTGCAAACTGCGGGGGAGTAAATTCTAAATGAAAGTTCATATTTTAATTGCTACTGGTTGCACGAAATTACACGAAAAATAAAAGGTGACACCTTTTTCTAAAGGTGTCACCTTTTATTTTTACAAAAGCTATAACTTTAATTAAATATAAAACAGTACAACAATGAAAAAACTGGTATGGGTGATCGCAGTCATTTGCGTATTGTCTTCATTTTCCACAAAAAAAATCACCTGGGTTGCAATTGGTGATTCCATCACCTATTTAAATGAACACGCCGATGAAACAGGTAACAGGATAACCAAGGGTTATATGACAAGGGTTGTAGAAAAACTGCCCGATATACAATATACTAACCAGGGACACAATGGCTGGACATCCGGCGATATTGCGCGCGACATAGAAAAGCTGGGCCTGGTACCGGCGGATATTTATACCGTTTTTCTAGGCACCAACGACTGGTGGCAGGGACGGCCAATCGGCACACTCGCAGATTACCAGAACAATACTGGTAATAATACGCTCTATGGCTCTTACCGCATCATCATGAATAAGTTGCGGAGCCTGAATAAGGACGCTAAAATTATTCTTATTACGCCTATGCAACGGGTAGATTTTGTTTATATAGCAAATATGAAAAACAATGCCTGGGGCTCATATAAAGACAAGAAAGGGCAGTCGCTTGGGCAGTTCGCCGGGGCTATAGATTCTATTGCAGGCTACGAGCATTTTGCAATAGCTGACCTCTACAATAAAAGTGGCATGACACTGGAAAACCTCGTAAAATACAAACGCTTAAAAGACCCGCAGACAGGCATGTATAAAAATTATCCATATCCATCTTTTATCGATATTCCTTTCAACCCTGAAGCAGATGAATATCCGTATCCTGTTGATGCAATTGATATGACTTTCGACGGTCTCCATCCTTCTGATAAAGGATTTGCCATTATTGCAAATATGCTGGTGAAGATCATGGCAGAATAGGGAGACTATGCCTCGAATGCTTAATCCTTCTTAGTAGCTATCGAAAAAAAAGATTTCATCACTACCCTGTAAATTTCATTGCCACTAATGCACGAATTAACACGAATTTTGTATAGAAAATTGCCCTTATTCGTGTTAATCCGATAGTCGGCGATTCGTGGCAAAAAAAAATTTGGACAGTTTTTTTGGAAATTTAAAAAGGACCGGGGGCAAAAAGTTCTCCTGCCATCCTGCTGCATTCGACTAATGCATTCATATCTAAATTATTAAGCAGGTTCAATTCATTGAAATAAGGTATCATCAGTTCCGTATCCATATTTCCAACCAAATCATCATTGGCCATCGGGCATCCGCCTACCCCTTTTAATGCTCCGTCAAACCTTGTACAGCCTGCCTTTAAAGCCGCGTCTGTCTTTGCTTTCCAGTTAGCAACGGTAGAGTGAAGATGCACCCCGATCGTTGTACCAGCATAGGAAGGAATCAAATTGGTAAGTATGGAACTTACCTGTTCCGGTGTAGCTAAACCAACCGTATCCGCCATAGAAATGATGCCTATATCCATTTTTACCATTTTATCTACCCATTCCATTACAATGGCTTCGTGGTACGGATCACCGTAAGGATTACCAAATCCCATTGATATGTAGATCACCAGCTGCTTTTGATTTTTAATACATAAATTTTGTATGGCTTCTACCATTTTCAAAGACTCCTGCATGGTACTGTTTGTATTTCGCCGCTGAAAAGTGGGCGAAACAGAAAATGGAAATCCGAGATAAGATATTTCATCAAATACCATTGCTTCTTCCGCTCCCCTTACATTTGCGACGATCGCAAGCAATTTTGTTTTCACCCCGTCAACCTTTAAACCTTTCACCACCTCCCTGGTATCTGCCATCTGCGGAATCGCTTTTGGAGAAACAAAACTGCCGAAATCAATCGTATCAAAACCAACTTTCAGCAATGCGTTGATATAACTGATCTTTTTTTGAGTGGGTATAAAATTTTCCCATCCCTGCATGGCATCGCGGGGACATTCTATTAAACTGATCTTATTATTTGGTGCCATAATTACAAATGTAGAACTAATGTGCTAATGGGATAATGTGCCAATGCGATAATATGCTAATGTGCTAATTTGCTAATGTGCTAATGTGTCCCGATAGCTATCGGGGATACTAATGGAAAATGCAGATGTGTAAATTGGTCGTCTTAAAAATGGGGAAACTAAGGTTGGCAACCGGGGATGTAAGCCATGCTATTTTGCATCCCTGTATTGGTATATCTTTTCACGAAGCTGGTTGAAAAAACGTGCCCTTTCCTTTTCACCCCTTTTACTGATCATCATTGATTTTTTTATCAGGTTGTCCAGGTTTTCACTCATGTCGCTGTTAAAACGCTCATCGCTCGTGTACACCACAAACAATACCCCATAATTGAGAAAGGTTATCCGTGTGTCGTCCAGTTCCACGAAAATGGTATTGTCGCCCAGTATAAGTTCATTTACATACAGCCGGTACTCGGAACAATAAGCTGTTGGCTCCTGGCCCATATTAAATTTCAATCCCGATTCGGCCTGTCTTTCAAGATGATTGATCAGTTCTTCCACTTTTGAATATAGCAGCTTTACATCCGCAGGATTTTTAAATGAGCCGGCATCCCTGTAGAAAGCGATTTGTCTTAAAGTACTCTCTATGCTTTCGATATTCCATATTTCTGTCATTGGTATTTTCAGGTACAGATCAATCATCTTTTTTACTATGACATCATATTTATCATACCGGGGATCATCCAATACAAACTTTACACCGGCAAGGCTTTTATAATGAAGGATCGATTTCATCCAGAAAAAATATTTAAACCTTGCCAGTTCAGGTACCAAAAAATGAACATAGGGAGGAATATCTTTCGTAAGGAAATAAACGTGCTTTCTCTGGTAACCAGTAAAAAATTGAAGTTGTTCTAAAACATTTCCGAGCCAGTCTTCGAAGCTGTTTTCAGAGTCTGATTTAAGTTTTCCCTTAAAAATAAAAGAATCGCTTTGCAGGTGCAGAAACGAGTCAAGGGAGATCTTATAATGCGTGCATAGCTTTTGCAGCTCTTCAAAACTGATAGGTTTTTCACCCCTGATGCGCCGGTAAGCGCTATCATTGCTGATATTTAGAAATTCAGCTACTTCATCTACAAAGGAAAGATGGCCGGTAATTTTGCCTTCACGTGCTGGAAGAAAAGTTGCTGTACACCTGCTGATTCCATATAGATTGATTTAGTAATTTTTAGGGAATGAGGCTGATTCCAAAAAGTAAGATAATTCTAATATTATTATTTTCAAAATGTATAAGCAGGTTTTCCATGTTTTTGATCCATTACTTAAAAGGCTTTCTATTGTGCATCTGATAATTTTTCTATTTGCGGATTGAATTGTCCCGTCAGGGACAAAATATCGGTAGCATTAAAGTATTATAATTCAATAAAGTCCCGTAGGGACGCGATATAATTCTACTCGTCGTTTATATCACGTCCCTACGGGACTTTTCGTAACACACCGTTACATTTTCTACC
>JBDTVX010000139.1:0-12947 GCA_040007015.1 Ferruginibacter sp.
CGGCTTAATACAGGTGACACCTTTTAAAAAGGTGTCACCTGTATTAAGCCGGATATATTCAATCTCCATCCATGCAGGATATAGAACCTTACTACAACTGGCGGCATTTATACACGGCTGAAGAAGATCCACAATCACCATTTTATGGCCGCGATTACAGCGAGTTTGAATTTACCCATACTGTTTACAATTACTATATACATCCCCAATGGGATGAGTTTGGTTCGCGCACTTTGTATATGAAGATATTATTTTCGGATTATGAACAAAATTTTGTCATCATAGAATTGATAGGAGAGTGGAACGATGCCATAGAAAATGATATCATGACACTCCGGAGAGACGTTACTGATCTTCTTTACAAGCAGGGAATCACTAAGTTTATTTTAATTGCGGAAAATGTGTTGAACTTTCACAGCAGCGACGATAGCTATTATGAAGAGTGGAGAGAGCAGGTGAATGATGATGGCGGTTGGGTAGCAATATTGGACATGCCGGAACAAAGTCAGTATGATTTTAAAAAGGCCCGGCTCACCAACTATGTAGCTTTACTGGATTTTCCGCAATGGCGAACATTGAAGCCTGATCATGTTTTTCAGCAGGTGGATAACTGGATGATGCACCAGCTTATATAGAGGTGGTCGTTGATGGTTGGTCGCTAGACTCCTAAATGGAGCGCTCCGCCAAACGACCAACGGCCAACGACCAACCTATTTTCTCCAATACTTTGTAATAAAATATTTTTTTGATTATTCCTTACGTAATTTTGTGATTCTGAAAAAATAATATATTCTATATGACCTGGAAAAACTTCTTCTCATCTTCGATAGGCAAGAAAATTACCATGGGACTTACCGGTTTTTTTCTTATCAGTTTTTTGATTGTTCACTGCGGTCTTAATTCGATGATCTTTTTTAATGACTATGGGGAAACATTTAATCACTGGGGGCATTTTATGGGATCTAATCTTATAGTCCGAACCATGGAGATCGGGCTCTTTGTTTTCCTGATTTTGCATGCTGTGCAGGGGCTCATTTTATGGAAGCAAAACACAAGCGCGCGCCCAATTAAATATATTGTAAATGACAGGCAGTCAAACAGTAAGTGGTATAGCAGGAGTATGGGTTTGCTGGGCACATTGATCCTGATTTTCCTGGTCATGCACCTGTATCATTTCTGGACTCCTTCGAGGTTTGGAGGATTATGGAATGTACGTCCGCTCGAAGAAACAACGCTCGGCACATATAATAACGAGGAGGTACACAATCTATATAAAGAAATGCAATTGGTCTTTCAAAATAACCTATTAATAGTGATTGTGTATTTATTGGGCGTGACATCTTTATGCTGGCATTTATTACACGGGTTTCAAAGCGCCTTCCAGACCTTTGGTCTTAACCATAAAAAATATACACCGGTCATCAAGGCTGTAGGAGTGGGCTACTCAATAATTATTTGCCTCCTTTTTGCATTAATGCCGGTCGCTATTTATTTAAACTGGATTTTCTAAATACTCAGTACTCAGTACTTAGAACTTAGAACTTAGATCACCTTCAATATTAATTAAATCATCTAATTATGGCTTTCGATTCAAAAATTCCCAGTGGTGAAATGAATGAAAAGTGGAACGATTATAAAGGGCATGTAAAACTTGTAAATCCCACTAATAAGCGTAAGATCGAAGTAATTGTTGTTGGCACCGGACTGGCAGGCGCGTCTGCTGCAGCTTCATTGGGAGAAATGGGCTATAAGGTAAAAGCATTTTGCTTCCAGGATAGTCCGCGCAGGGCACACAGCATTGCAGCCCAGGGAGGTATCAACGCGGCTAAAAATTATCAAAATGACGGGGACTCAGTTTTTCGCCTGTTTTATGATACCGTTAAAGGGGGTGATTACAGGGCCAGAGAAGCCAATGTACATCGACTGGCAGAAGTAAGCAATGCGATTATCGATCAATGCGTGGCACAGGGCGTTCCTTTTGCAAGGGAATATGGCGGTTTATTAAGTAACCGCAGTTTTGGCGGAACCCAGGTACAACGCACGTTTTACGCTGCTGGCCAAACGGGGCAGCAATTATTGCTGGGTGCATACAGCGCACTGGAACGCCAGGTTGCATTGGGAAATGTGGAAATGCATGCCCGTCATGAAATGCTGGATGTGGTGATGATCGATGATAAAGCAAGAGGAATTATTGCCCGTAACCTGGTGAACGGCGATCTTGAAAGACATTTCGGACATGCGGTACTGTTATGCACCGGCGGGTATGGAAACGTGTTTTATTTAAGTACCAATGCAATGGGATGTAATGTTACTGCTGCGTGGAAGGCACATAAAAAAGGCGCTTTTTTTGGCAACCCCTGTTTTACGCAAATTCATCCAACCTGTATACCGGTAAGCGGCGATTATCAAAGTAAGCTTACTTTAATGAGTGAAAGCTTGCGTAATGACGGCCGCATCTGGGTGCCTAAGCAGAAGGATGATAACCGTAAAGCGATTGATATACCGGAGGAGGAACGGGACTATTACCTGGAAAGAAGGTATCCGGCTTTTGGAAACCTTGTTCCACGGGATGTAGCCTCCAGGGCCGCTAAAGAAAGATGCGATGAAGGTTATGGTGTAGGCACCACGAAGCTGGCGGTATACCTTGATTTTAAAGATGCGATTGTGCGGTATGGGAAAATAGAACTGGGAAAACAGGGAGATACAAACGCTGCGGAAGCGGAGATCATAAAATCGGGTAAAGCAGTGGTGGAAGAAAAATATGGTAACCTCTTTGAAATGTATGAAAAAATAACCGGTGAAAATCCTTATGAAATGCCGATGCGGATCTATCCTGCCGTACATTATACCATGGGTGGATTATGGGTAGATTATGAATTGCAGACAACAGTAAAAGGTTTATATGCTTTGGGCGAGGCGAACTTCAGCGATCACGGCGCAAACCGCCTGGGCGCGTCTGCATTGATGCAGGGCCTGGCGGATGGTTATTTTGTAATTCCTTACACACTGGGAAATTACCTGGCAGACGAGATCCGGACTGCGGTGATCCCGGTTGATCACCCTGCATTTGTGGAAACCGAAAAAGCGGTAAGTGACTGCATCGACAGGCTGATGAATATTAAAGGGAAGCAAACTGTGGAAAGCTTTCACAAACGGCTGGGCAAGATCATGTGGGATAAATGCGGCATGGCCCGGAATGAAAAAGGGTTGCAGGAAGCCATTGTGGAAATCCGGCAATTAAAAGAAGAATTCTGGAGCGATCTGCGCATACCCGGCGACGTGAGCAGCATGAACCCCGAACTGGATAAGGCCGGCAGGGTAGCTGATTTTATTGAACTGGGTGAATTAATGTGCCTGGATGCGCTGACGAGGAAAGAAAGTTGTGGCGGGCATTTCAGGGAAGAGTCCCAGACGGAAGAGGGCGAAGCAAAACGTGATGACGAAAATTTTAGTTTTGTATCGGCATGGGAGTACAAGGGAGAAAGCGACTGGATATTGAATAAGGAACCACTTGAATTTGAAATTGTGAAACCAACGCAGCGGAGTTATAAGTAAAGTATGAGTGAAACGCTTACGATAAGGAATTTTGGACCGATAAAGGATATGACTTTTGAATTTAAAAAAATTAATGTTTTAATTGGTGATCAGGGAACTGGAAAAAGCACTGTTGCTAAAATTTTAAGCGCTATCAAAAATTGCTTTTTTAGAGAGATATTTAATTTGCCTGAAGAAGAAGGTATAGATAAACAAACACAACAATTTAATGAGCATTTAAATTTAGTTGGGATTAAGAATTTCTTGAAAAAGGAAAGTTTCTTGTTTTATAAATGTCCTGATTATTATTTTGAACTAAAGAAGGGAGAAGTTTCCATTAATAAAAACATAGATACTTCAGAATTAAAGATGAAATCTATGTATTATGATTTCAATTACATACTTGCAGAAAGAAATATGGTACATGTTCTAGCCGATTCCTTATATGCTTTATTGGAATTGAAAGCAGAACTGCCTAAGCTTTTTACAAGATTTGGAAACAAGTATATAACTTCAAGAAAAAGCAAAAGCGAATTTAATTATACTGATATTCTGGGGGTCAAGTTCATACATAAAGATAATAAAGATTATATTTTAATTCCAGATGGCATTGAAATTAGTTTATCAGATGCATCAAGTGGGATACAAGGCTGTGTCGCCTTATTAACTGTTTTTGATAGTATTACATCTGTCTCTTTTCCATCTGGAAGAACGCAATATTTATTGATGGATAAAAATTTGAGATTATTAGTAATTGAAGAGCCTGAGTTAAATTGTTTTCCATCAACTCAATACAGGTTGATGAAATATATAATAGAAAATAATAAAATTTCGAGTTTAGTACCAGTTATCCTTGAAAATGATGATCCTGAAAATCCCGATATAGATATTTTTGAAGACTATGAGAATGAAGTTAAAAATCAATTAGTTATTACAACGCATAGCCCATATATATTAACATCACTCAACAATTTGATGTATGCTTACAAAGTTGGGCAAGAAAATAGCGAGGAGGTAGAAACAATTATAGAAAAAAAATACTGGCTTAATCCCGACGATGTATCGGTGTATAGATTAAGCGATGGACATTGTGAGAATATTATGGATGAAGAATTAAAACAAATTAAAGTAGAAAAAATTGATGAAATATCTGAGGTATTAAGTGCACAATGGCATAAACTGGCTGATTTAAACTTTAATAAACAAGAATGATCTTTTTAGATAAATACCCTCAGTGTATCGATAAGCAATTAAATAAAACGACTCAAACCAATGTTGTTTTAAAAGAGAAGGGCAGAAGATATTGCTTAATAAATAATGCGAATACCTGGGAGGTCACAAAAGTGCAGATTGAAAATTGTGTTATAAAAAGCATCGGCGAAAAAGGATGTGAGGCAATATTAATAGCTGAGAAAGAAAGCGTTAAGAATAGAGGATATTTTATAGAGTTAAAAGGAGTTTCTGTTGGGCATTCATTTAAGCAAATCGAAAATAGCTTAAATAAGACAGTTGCAGATTTAAAGAATGTTATTTTATTTGGAAGGGTAATACCTTCCGAATATAAAAGAAATAAATTTTTAGAATCGACAGAGCTAAAGCTTATTCTAAAATTCAAAAGTTTAGGCGGCAACTTTATTGTCAGGGAAAATTGCGAGGACGAGATTTAGTTCGACTGCAAAGCCAAACAAACAATGAAAGTTAGCGGATTTACTTTATAAAAGCATATAATTTCACGAAGATCAATTATAATATGGAACACTACAATATGAACCTGACGTTAAAAGTATGGCGTCAAAAAAATGGCAAGGCAGATGGTACACTGGAAACTTACCAGGTGAAAGATATTTCCTCTGAAATGTCCTTCCTGGAAATGTTTGATGTGCTGAATGAGCAGCTGATCGTGGCAGGAGACGACCCGATCGCCTTTGACCATGATTGCCGCGAAGGGATCTGTGGGCAGTGCAGTATGTATATAAACGGAAGGGCACACGGCCCCTGGACAAAAAATACTACCTGCCAGTTGCACATGCGCGCATTTAACGACGGTGATACCATTGTGGTAGAACCATGGCGCAGTATGGCTTTCCCCGTAATAAAAGATCTGATCGTTGACCGCACCGCCTTTGACAGGGTGATACAGGCCGGGGGATATATCTCAGTAAATACGGGTAATGCAGTGGATGCCAACTCGATCCCGATCGATAAAAAAGACGCGGACGATGCTTTTACGGCGGCCGCCTGTATTGGTTGTGGCGCCTGTGTTGCCGCCTGTGTGAACAGCAGTGCAATGCTTTTTGTAAGCGCAAAGGTTTCTCAACTGGCTTTGTTGCCACAAGGCGCACCTGAGCGGGAATCAAGGGTTTTGAATATGGTGGCGCAAATGGATAAGGAAAGTTTTGGTAATTGCTCCAATACTTATGCCTGCGAAGCGGAATGTCCGAAAGGTATTTCGGTTTCAAATATTGCCAGGATGAACAGGGAATATTTAAAGGCCGGATTGAATACGGAATCATAGTGCCGCCATGAATCATTTTTATAAACCTTCCTACACGGAGGGTTTTTTGTTTGCAGCAAAAACCAGGTTTCCAGGGTCTTATACAATAAATGCTAACTTCGGAATCAGCGGGAGTTCAGGAACTGTGAATGATAAATACAGTTACATACAACGTGGGAAAAGATCCCAAATGGTATGCGGCACAAGAGAGCCCCGCCGCGGCGGGGACGATGCTCAACTAAAAAATAAAAGCGGGTAACTAAAAATGCACCTGCAATCAGGAGTTGATGAACTTTAATTTATTGTTTTTTAAAATACTGATTTGAAACCGGTGAGGATATATTTATTGTTGTTTATTTTATGTCTCGTCCAATTATCAATGGCACAGATAAACCCGTCGCCGCTTTCCAACCTTCGTACTAAATATATCGGTGTAGCAAATGGTATTATAAAAATTGATAGCCTTAGCCTGGTACCCGGTACACTTCGCATATTAAATGTACTACCGTCGCAATACAACCTGGACGAAGTAAATGCCACATTATTATGGATCAATAAACCTGCTTCAGACAGCGTGAGGATCACGTACCGGGTATTTCCTTATAAATTAAACGCGGTTGCCCGTCATTTTAATTTCGATAGTATCCGCAATAATTTTATCCGGGAAAGGCCGTTTGTATACCGGAATACCAGCAAACAAAAAAGCGCGCTGTTTGATTTTGGCGACATCAATTACAATGGTAGTTTTGGCCGCGGTATTTCTTTTGGTAATAGCCAGGACGCCGTTCTGAACTCTACGCTTAACCTGCAGTTGAATGGCTTTATTGGCGACAGCCTGGAAATAACGGCGGCTGTTACGGATAATAATATCCCGATACAACCCGATGGCAATACGCAGGACCTGCGTGATTTTGATAAAGTATTTTTACAGGTTAAAAAGCGCGGCTGGCAAATTAATTTCGGCGATATCGATATCCGCCAAAGCAAAAATTATTTCCTCAATTTCTATAAGCGCCTGCAAGGGGTTTCTTTTATAACAGATAATAAGATCGGTAAAAAGATCAGTAACTCTTTACTGTTGAGCGGATCGGTGGCCAAAGGGAAATTTAACCGGAATGTTTTAGTTCCACAGGAGGGAAACCAGGGACCGTACCGCCTGCAGGGAGCTAACAATGAATTATATTTTACGATACTCGCCGGTACGGAAAGGATCTTTATGGATGGCGAATTGCTGCAGCGGGGCGAGGACCAGGACTATGTGATCAATTATAATACGGCTGAACTAACGTTTACGCCTAAACGCATGGTAACCAAGGATAAACGCATACAGGCAGAATTTGAATATGCGGACCGCAACTTTTTGAACTCAAATATTTACGTGAACAATGAAATAAATTTTAATAATAAGTTGCTCGTAAGCGTGGCGGCTTTTTCAAACCAGGACGCAAAGAATTCAGCCATTAATCAAACGCTGGATATCAATCAAAAGCAGTTTTTGGCAGATGTGGGAGACGGCATTGATACCGCTTTTTATGTAGAGGCCACCAGGGATACTTTTGAAATGGGCAAAATATTGTATAAGAAAGCGGAAGTTTTTTTCAATACCAATCAGCACGACTCCATTTTTGTTTATTCAGATAATCCAACCGATACCTTGTATAGTGTTTCTTTTTCGTACCTGGGAGCAGGTAAAGGAAATTATGTGCAGTTATTGAATGCAACCAATGGCAAGGTTTTTAAATGGGTGCAACCGGATGCGAATAACACCAGGCAGGGCGACTGGCAACCGGTAGTTTTGCTGGTAACCCCTAAAAAGCAACAGATAGTAACCGTAGGTGCCGAGTACTCCATAAATGAGAAGACAAAAATAAAAGCGGAGTTTGCATCCAGCAAATATGATGTGAACCTTTTTTCATCTAAAGGCAAATCCAATGATAATGCAGTTGCAGCAAAATTTCAGTTTCTCCAGGAAGGCGGGGCGGTCCGGCTCTTCAAAAAATCACTGCAATTAGAAACTGCCGCAGGATACGAATATGTGCAAAGCCGTTTCAGGCCATTGGAGCGATTGAGAAATGTAGAATTTAACAGGGACTGGAGCCTGCCATTTGATATTGGCCCCGCAGATGAGCATTTGTCCAATCTTGGGTTTAAACTGAATGATAAAGCCGGTAACAGGATAAAATATGAAGTGGTCAATTATAACAGGAGTGATAAATTTAATGGCTTTCGCCACCAGCTGGATCTTTATCAACAGGTAAAGGGTATTAAGGTCACCGGAATCGTTAGTATTACCACCAATAATACCCCATTGCAAAACGGAACCTACCTGCGGCCAACCATCGACGTTAGTAAGCTGCTGCCAAAATTTCATAATATCCAGGTGGGGGTAAATTATTCGGGGGAACATAATAAGCAGTACAATAAAGCAGCCGATACACTGGCACCGTTTAGCTTTGCTTTTAATGTGTGGCAGGCCTACATTAAATCCGATGAATCAAAATTAAATAAATGGGGTGTCAGCTATTTTACCAGGGACGACCATTATCCGTTGGGTAATAGCCTGGTAAAAGCAGACCGGAGTGATAATTATAAATTTTTTACAGAACTACTGAAGAGCGACAGGCACCAGCTTAAGCTGAACGTTACCTACCGTAACCTGCAGGTTTTTAATACGCAATTAAGCCAGCAAAAAGCCGATGAAAGCCTGCTGGGCAGGGTGGAGTATTTTGTAAACGAATGGAAAGGGCTTTTAACCGGCAACGTATTGTACGAAGTGGGCGCAGGGCAGGAACAGAAAAGGGAATTTACTTTTGTAGAAGTACCTGCCGGTCAGGGAGAGTACACCTGGAACGACTATAATGGGGACGGCATCCAGGAATTAAATGAATTTGAATTTGCACTGTTCCCGGATCAAAGAAAATACATCCGTGTTAATACCCCTACCAACCAGTATGTGAAAGCCAATTATGTACAGTTCAATTACAGCGTGGATATTAATCCAAGGACGGTGATCAATATTACAAAAGCAAAAGGCTTACGGAAATTAATAAGCAGGGCAAGCACCTCTTCCTCATTACAGATACTGAAGAAAGACATAGCCACCGGAAAGTTCCAGTTTAATCCTTTTGCCCAAAAACTGGTAGATACAACGTTGCTTACATTAAGTTCATTTTTAACCAATACATTTTTTTTCAACCGTACCTCCACCAAATGGGGGATGGATATTACCCATGGGCTTACCAATGGAAAATCATTAAATACATATGGTGTAGAAAGCAGGAAACTGCGTAACCTCGTTTTTAAAGCGAGGTGGAATTTGAACAGGAGGTTTACCACCAATCTTACGCTTCGTTCTGTGATCAATGAATTGGGCACACCAAAATTTGACAACAGGAATTACAAGGTACAGCAGAAAGTAGCCGAACCTTCTTTGAGTTATGTTAATGGAACCAATATCAGGGTTACGGTAGCTTATAATTACAATGAGAAAAAAAATACCATTGGTTATCTTGAAAAATCTGTTAACAATATGGTCAGCACGGAGGTCAAATACAATGTCCTTTCCAGCAGTACCATCAATGCGAGGTTTTCGTATAATGCAATCAAATTTAATTATGCAGCAGGTGGTTCAGCCAACTCAACCGTAGGGTATATTATGTTAGACGGGCTGTTGCCAGGTAATAATTATTTATGGACAATAGATTATACCAAACGGCTGGCAGGGAATATTGAGATGACCATACAGTATGATGGACGAAAAGCGGGTGATTCCAAAACGGTTCATATTGGCCGCGCGAGCATCCGTGCGATCCTGTAGGGGCACGGCTTGCCCCTGCCCAACGCACGGCTTGCCACCGCCCAATGCACGCTTGCCCCTGCCCAATACACTTCTTTCCCCTGACCAATGCACGCCTTTCCCCTGACCAATGCACGACAGTGGCGACCCCAGCCCCTGCCCCACAAAAAAAGCGTTCCGAAATACCGAAACGCTTTTTGATATATAGAGAATAGTTTAGCCGAATAAACCACCTTTCTTAAAGATCCGTACGCCTTCGCCGATTTTAAACCCGTTGTGAAACACTTCTATCTTGTAACTGCCCGTTGCAAAATTTGTATTTTGTTTCCAATCAAAACTTACTGTTTGCTTCTGGCCCTGGGTATAGCTTATTTCAACCTTATGGGTAAAGAATTTTTCCTCCCCTTCCCTCGTGGTAAACTTACCTGAACCAAGCGCTTCCACTGCCACCGGGGTTCCGTCGGGAGCCGTGATTGATACATAGAGATCTTTGGGGCCAGAGGCAGCAATCCGGTTTTCATCCAGGTCAAAAGTGATCCTAAGCTTATCAACTCTTTTTGCTGTAGTGGTTATTTTTTCCTTGCCGCTCTTTTTTTCCTGTACACCGGCAATATTAAAGTTAGATGCATGTAATGTTGATCCTACGTCAATTACGTCCTCTTTTTGCTTGATAACAGTTTTGGCCGAATCGAGGTTTTTTTCCACTATAACTTTTTCCTGCGTCACCGCTTCCTTTTCCTGCGTTAGCTGAACGTTTTTACCCTTCAGCGCTTCAATTTGATCCTTGTACCCCTGGATATCCGTATTAAGCGTAGCGATTAGGCGCCTGGCTTCTGCAAGTTCGGATTGAGTTGCCCCCGCCTTCGACAAAAGGGTTTGTATCTTTGCTTTTTTGTCGGCTATATCCCGGTCTCTTTTTGTAATAGTACTGTCTTTTCTTGCATTGGTTGTTTTTAGCTGATCATAACGATTGGTCGCTTCATCCAGCAAGCTTTGCAGGGTATCCTTCTCCGTTCTTACAGTAAATAACTGGGTATCCTTTTGCTGTATAGTTTCTTTGGTTTTGCTTTTGTCCCAAATTATATATCCCCAGGTTCCGAGCAATGCTATTACGAGCACGATCGATAAAAAGGTACGCCAATCTGATTTCTTAGGCTCCGGAGATGCTGGCGGCGCACTTTCAGCCGTTGGAAAATTTTCAAATGCCATAATGGTTTTTTTTTATAAAAATAATAATTGAAAATTTGATATTTATATAGAATGTTAATATGTTAATAAATATAGGGGCTTTCAGGGGGGAAGGATATTTTTTTAAAGTTATGTTATTTTCCAAAATCATGCCAAAGAATTTCAGATTAAAGATGTGGTTTTTATATATCGTGTATTTTGACTGTGATGTTTATAATTTTGAACGGCTATTTTAAAACACAAAAGAAAAGTTATGATACGGATGATCACCCTCCTTACATTTTCCAATATTTTTATGACGTTTGCCTGGTACGGCCATTTAAAAAATACTGCCATGCCGCTATGGAAGGCCATTGCTATCAGTTGGGGTATTGCTTTATTTGAATATTGTTTAACTGTGCCTGCAAACCGGTTTGGATTTACACATGGCATTAACGGGTTTCAATTAAAAATCACGCAGGAAGCAATTACCCTGGTAGTGTTTGCTGTATTTGCAGTATGGTATATGAAAGAACCGTTTCATTGGAAATACCTGGTAAGTTTTGCCCTTATTATGGGGGCGGTTTATTTTGCTTTCAGGAAGTAGGGAGATGAGGATGTAAAGTAAATAACGTTTATAAAGTATATAGGGTAAATAAGTTGACCGGTTGATGTCCTACATACTTTATAAACCTTATTTACTGATCAACTTCCACTTCCCAACTCTGCCACTACCACCTGCAAAAAAAACAGCGGTGCCCTTTTTCGCCTTGCGGCATACATGAAAACTTTCTTTGCTGATCCGGTTCCAGTTACTGCCCTCGTCCCTGCTGTAATCAACGCCATTTAATCCGCAACTGATCCAGTTTTTTTTGCCCAGCCATTCTACACAACTACGGTAGCCATGCGGCGGTGTTGTGGGCGCAATCCAGGTTTTGCCTCCATCTGTTGTGATAAAACAATTTTTAGTCACCGAATCTTTAGTAGTAAAATCGCCTCCCACTACTATCATGATATGACTGTTTTTTACAGCTATTGAATTGGCCCCGGTTGTTTCTTTTCCCTGGATCAGGGGCAAGGCTATCTTTTTATCCCGGATAAATAAATTGCTGTGTAAACCGCCACTGACAAATACCGGTTCCTGCTCATTCAGTTTCCTGATATTGGTACCACTACTTGCAAAGCATGCTTCGCCGCTATCAGCCACCCGGTTATTTAACGCCGGACTATTTATCCAACTCAGGCCGCTATCAGATGTACGGGCAATAAAAAATTTTCCATCGATGGGATCGCCGATCACCATCCCATCCCGCTCGTCCCAGAATTCCATGGCATCTAAAAACATCCCGGTTGCTTTATTTTCGTATACCACCTTCCAGTTTTCGCCACCATCGCTTGTTTTTAATAGATAGGCTGGTGAAGCAATACCCATGATTATGGCCACACTGTCATTAAATGCTTCGATATCCCGAAAGTCTGTTTTCTCAAAGCCTTTTACCGTGATCCATTTAAACGTATTCCCGCTATCAACCGATCTTCCAATGACTCCGTTGCTACCGCTTACCCAAATAACCCGGTCGTCTACCACGCTTAACCCACGGATGGAAATGTTGGGGCCGGATCCAAGCAATTGAATGGTTTGAGCCATCAAACGGGGACGCCCACCCGCCATTACAATTAAAAAAATTATTATTTTGAATTTATAAAGCATACGCTGGTTTTTGCAACTCAATTTAAGACCTGGTTTGAAGGCTTTATTTGATAATTTTGGTTCTGCCCAATTATTTATGATGTGTCCTGTAAATTAATATCCAGTAATATGTAAGGTTGATAAATTTTATTTCAGCAGCAAGATTGTGGACTTGTTCTATAACAAAACTTTCTGATGGAAAGTTTTTTCGGACAAGATGTGCGGATCCATCGGCTAATTTTCTTGTTTGAAAAGTATTGCTGTGT